>DASXRW010000593.1:0-7711 GCA_036506355.1 Burkholderiales bacterium | reverse complement strand
CGGGTCGGGATGGGCTTTTTCGCCATGGCGATCAGCCTCTTGAGCACTTCTCCGACGGTCATCGTCGTGGTACCGCCGATATTATAGGCCTCACCCGGTTTGCAGTGCAGCAAAGCCTCCCAATAGGCACGCATGGCGTCGCGCACATCGACGATGGTGCGCACCGATTCCAGATTGCCGTGCGTCAGCTCGTTCTGCAGTCCCGCTTCGATGCGCGCAACCTGCCGGGCAAATGAAGTCGCGAAGAGGTCGGTACGCCGCGGATTGAGGTAAGCAAACATCCGCGTGCGGATGATGCGCATCTTGTAGGCGACGAAGTACGTATAGCCGAGGAGATCCTGCGCCACCTTCGACACGGCGTACGGGCTCGCCGGCCGCATCGGCGCCTCTTCGCGGATCGGCACGTCCTTCGGATCCACCTGCCCGTACACCTCGGAGGTGCTGCAAAGCTGGATCAGCGGGTCGAGCTTCGCGAGGCGCACCGCTTCGAAGAGATTTCCGGTGCCGAGGATGTTGTTGGACAGCACCGCCTGCGGGGTGATGAAGGACGCCCGCACGTTGGCGTGCGCCGCCAAGTGGAAGATGGCATCAGGCTTCACTTCCTGCAGCGCGGCGATCACGGAACCAAAATCGTTGAGGTCCACCTCGTGCAGCGTCACCTTGCCGCGCAGCGCCTGCAGGTTGTCCTGCGTCGTGCTGTGCCAGCGCGCGAAGCCGTGCACGCGCACTTCGGGATGGTGCTCGACGATGTACTCGGCGAGGTAGCTGCCGCCGGAGCCGCCGATGCCGGTGATAAGCGCGCTGCGGATCGCGCTCAAGCGCGCACCTTGTTGAGCAGCTCGCACAACTCGAGAATCCGCTCGCGCTCGAGATCGGGATAGTTGCCGAAGTACATGCCGAAGAAATGGACATGGTCCACCTTCGGGTATTTCTTCCAGGCATCGTCGCCGACGACGCGGCGCAGGTAAGGCTGGCGCAGTTGATTGCCGCCGCCTGAAGTGCCGCGGCGGAACTCCACGCCCGATTCGCGCAGCGCCTTCATCACCGCATCGGCGAGGCGCTGGTCCGGCTCCCTCAGCACCAGCGTAAAAGCGTAGTTGCAGCTCCCTTCGACGGCGAAATTGGTGCGATAGCGCTTCGGGTCCAGGTTGCCGAGGAAGGTGCGCAGGTTCTCTGTGCGCTTGCGGTTGTTGGCGTCGAGCCGCTTGAGCTGCGTGCGGCCGAGGACCGCGTTGATCTCGGTGCTGCGCATGTTGTAGGCCGGAAAGGCGAAGATGAAGTCCGGATTCAGATCGGGATGGCGCTCCTCGTAGCCGCGCCGGACTTCGGGCGATTGCGATTCGCGCACCATGCCGTGCGAGCGCAGCATGCGCAGCGCCTCGTAAAGCTCTCCGTCATTGGTGCAGACCATGCCGCCCTCCACCGTGCTCATGTGGTGGGCGTAGTAGAACGAAAAATTGGACATCAGGCCGACGCTGCCCACCTTGCGGCCTTTGAAAGTGGCGCCATGCGACTCGCAGGCATCCTCGATGAGCGGTACGCGGCGCGCTTCGAGTCCTCGCAGCAGCCGGTCATCGAGCGCGTTGTAGCCCAGGATATGCGTGAGGAACACCGCGCGCGTTCGCGGCGTGATCTTGCGCAGCACCTCTTCAGCGTCCATGCCGAGCGTGCGCTCGTCGATGTCGACGAACACCGGCTCGAAGCCGCATTGCAGGACTGCAGCGATATCGGAGACCCAGGTGAGCGTCGGCACGATCACTTCGCCACCGCCGCGCAGCTCGCGCAGCGCCGCCATGGTGATGAGGTTGGCGGACGAGCCGGAATTGACGAACACGCTGTGCTTGACGCCGAGCCACTGCGACCATTCGCGCTCGAACTCGCGCACGTTGCTCGACTGCGTGAGCATCGCGTCGTCGCGGCGCAGGAGCTCGATCACGGCGTCGAGGTCCTCGCGCACGATGTTGTTGCGCATCAAGGGCCAGGCGAGCATCAGAACGGGCCCTTGAATTCGATGTCGTTGAAATCCGCGCGCTCCTCCGGCAGCCAACCCTGCGGCCCGCCTTTCACCAGGTCGTAGGCCGCGGCCGCAACGGTGCGCGCGTTGGGATAAAAGAGTTTTTCCAGGTTCGGCGTCGTCGGGCAAGGCGTAGGGGCAAAGCCCATGCGCCGCGCTCGCGGCAGCCGGCTGTCCTGCAGCCTCTCGTAGACGGCGCTCAGGATCTCCGCGCTCGCGCCGCAAGTGCTCCAACCGTTGTCGACGACAAGCAAGCGGCCGGTCTTCGCCGCCGATGCTGCGATCGTGTCCACATCCAGCGGCGAGAGCCAGATAGGGTCGATCACCTCGGCGGAGATGCCCACAGCCTCGAGATAGCGCTGCGCTCGCAGCGCCTCGACCTGCATGTACGAGATGCCGACGATGGTGACATCGCTTCCCGGAATGGCGACGCGTGCTTTCCCGGGCTTCACCTCGTAGCTCGGCTCCGGCACCGGGCCGCGCTGGTAATAGAGGATGCGATGCTCGATGAACATCACCGGGTTCTCATCGCGCACCGCCGCGGCGAGGCAGCCCTTGGCATCGTAGGGGGTGGAAGGTGCGACCACCTTCAGCCCCGGCACGTGCATGAAAAAAGAGTAAAGACCTTGCGAGTGCTGCGCGCCCTGGCCCCAGCTCTTGCCGATGATCGAGCGCACGACCAGCGGGCAGCTTTCCTGGCCGCCGAACATGTAATGCGTCTTCGCCGCCATGTTGACGAGCTGGTTCATGGCGAGCATCACGAAATCCATGCGGATGTGCACATGGATCGGGCGCAGCCCCGCGAGCGCCATGCCGACCGCGGCGCCGGTCATCGCATCCTCGGAGAGCGGCGTGCCGAAGACGCGCTCGCGGCCGTAGCGCTCGACCAGGCCCTTGGTCGTGCCGAGAATCGCCTTGGGATCGTCGACATCCAGTCCGAACAGCAGCACACGCTCGTCGCGCGCCATTTCCTGATCGGTGGCCTCGCGGATCGCGTCCACGAACGAGAGCGGCCTATCGATAGACATGGCGATGCAGCTCCTCAGGACCGGGAAACGCGCTGGATTCTGCGAAGTCGAAGGCCGCGGCAATCTCGGCTTCCACTTCCCGGTCGATTTGCGCGCGCGCAGCAGCGTCCATCTTGTCGGCGAGCACCTTCACCGGATCGCCCGCCTTCCAGCTACTCGCCTCCTCGCGCTCGCGGAAACCGAGAGCGAAGTCCTCGCCCGGGCCGACGTGCTCGAGCCAGCGGTAGGTCATGCATTCGATGAAGGCCGGGCCGGCGCCTTCGCGTATTGCGGCAACGAGGCGTCGGGTCGCGGCGTGCAGCGCGAGGACGTCGTTCTGCTCGATGCGCTCGGTGGGCATGCCGTGCGTGCGCACGCGCCCGCAGATGTCTTCGGTCGCCTGGCGCTGCCGCTGATGCGTGTGAATG
This sequence comes from Burkholderiales bacterium, assembly GCA_036506355.1. Taxonomy (GTDB): domain Bacteria; phylum Pseudomonadota; class Gammaproteobacteria; order Burkholderiales; family SG8-39; genus SCGC-AG-212-J23. The sequence continues at coordinate 4,262 of DASXRW010000593.1, read as the reverse complement.
GCATAGCGGTTGTTCTCGCAGACGAAGAGGATCGGTAGCTTTTTCAGCGCGGCGAAGTTGAGCGATTCATGAAACACACCTTCCTCGGTCGCGCCGTCGCCGAAGAAGGAAACCACCACCCGGCGCTCGCGCCGCAGCTTGATGGCGTAGGCATAGCCCACCGCGTTTGGAATGGTGGTGGCGACGACGGCCGAGGTCCCCATCACGCCGCGCGCGACGTCGACCAGGTGCATGGACCCGCCCTTGCCGCGCGCGCAGCCGTCGACCTTGCCGTAGAGCTCGGCGAGCATGCGCCGCAGGTCGCCGCCTTTGGCGAGATACATCGCATGGCCGCGGTACGAGCCGAAGACGACGTCATGCGGCTCGAGCGCCTCGCAGGCGCCGACGGCGACGCCCTCCTGGCCAATCGAAAGGTGCACCGGGCTCTTGATCTTGTCGGTCGGATAGACGCGCGCGATCTCTTCCTCGACCCGCCGAATGCGGTAGAGCGCGCGATAGAGCCTGGTGTTGAGGGCAGTGTCCCCCTGCTTCATAAACCCTGCCAACATTGGGCAGTAAGCCTCTGATAAACTTTACTTTTCGATTTTAACATCCATGATCATCAGCCGCACCCCTTTCAGGGTCTCCTTCTTCGGCGGGGGCAGCGATTATCCGCAGTGGTACCGGAGCCACGGTGGCGCCGTGCTCGCCACCGCGATCGATAAATACTGCTACATCAGCTGCCGGCGTCTGCCGCCGTTCTTCGACTACAAGCACCGCCTGGTCTATCGCAAGCAGGAAACCGTCAACGAGATTTCGGAGATCGAGCATCCGGCGGTGCGCGGTGTGTTCTCGTACTTCGAATGGAACGACGGGGTCGAGATCCACCACGACGGCGACCTGCCGGCGCGCTCCGGCCTGGGATCGAGTTCCTCGTTCACCGTTGGGTTGATCAATGCATTGCGCGCGATGCAGGGCCGGCACATTTCGAAAGAGGAGCTGGGCGAGCTCGCCATCCACATCGAGCAGGAAGTGATCCGCGAGAACGTCGGCTCGCAGGACCAGATCTCGGCGGCCTACGGCGGCTTCAACCGCATCGACTTTCGTCGCGACGGTGGCATCGAAGTGCAGCCGATCATCCTGCCGCCGCAGCGCCTTGCCACGTTCAAGAGTCATCTGATGCTGGTCTTCACCGGCTTCGCGCGGCTCGCGTCCGAAGTCGCGAAGACCAAGATCGACAACCTGGAGAAGCGCGCCGACGAGATCCGCCGCATGGCCCGCATGGTCGACGACGGCGTCGAGATCCTCACGAGCGAGCGCCCACTCGCGGATTTCGGGCTGCTGCTGCATGAAGCCTGGACCCATAAGCGCAAGCTCTCCGAGATGGTGACCACTGACGCGATCGATCGTATCTACGCGCAGGCGCGCGAGGCCGGCGCTGTAGGCGGCAAGCTGCTCGGCGCCGGCGGCGGCGGCTTCATGCTGCTGGTCGTGCCGCCGGAGAAACAAAACGCGGTGCGCGAGCGGCTGGCGAAGTTCGTCCACGTGCCGTTCGATTTCGAAATGTCCGGTAGCCGGATCGTGGTCTACCAGCCGAACGGCCTGTAAGCCATGGAAGCCGTAGTTCTCGCCGGCGGTCTGGGCACGCGGCTACGCGCCGCGGTAAGCGACGTACCCAAACCGATGGCGCCGGTCGGCGGGCGTCCGTTTCTCGAGCGCCTGCTCGACTACTGGATCGCTCAGGGCGTGAGCCGCGCGGTGCTCGCGGCGGGCTACATGTACGACAGCATCCGCCGCCACTTCGGCGACGAATATCGCGGCTGCGCGATCGCCTATTCGATCGAGGACCATCCCCTCGGTACCGGCGGCGCGCTCGTCCAGTCGCTGCCGCTGGTGCACAGTGAAACGTTCCTCGTGCTCAATGGTGACACCTACTTTGCGGTGCCGCTCGAAGCGCTGGGCGCCGCCCACCGCCAGCGCCGCGCCGAGGTGACGATGTCGCTGTTCCGTTCCGACAATCCGCGCTATATGGGCATCGCGCTCGATGCCTCCGGACGCGTGACCAGTTTCGCGGGCCATGGCGTGGTGAACGGCGGGGTGTTCCTGTTCGAGCGCGCTGTCCTCGCGCAACTGCCTCCCGGGACCGCGAGCCTGGAAAGGGATGTGCTGCCGAACCTCGGCGGCGCGATCTACGGTTGCGTGTTCGACGTGCCCTTCGTAGACATCGGCGTGCCGGAGGACTGGCGCGCGGCGGCTAATATCCTTACCTAGGGAGTTCCATGGGTCATCGCATTCTCGTCACCGGCGGCGCCGGCTACCTCGGCTCGATCCTCGTGCCGGAGCTGCTCGCCGCCGGGCATGAAGTCACGGTGCTCGACAACTTCATGTATTCGCAGAACAGCCTCGCGCAGGTCTGCGCCAACCGCAACTTCCGCGTGGTGCGCGGCGACATCCGCATCGAATCGGTGCTCGAGCCGCTCTTGCGCGAGGCGGAGATCGTGATCCCGCTCGCCGCTTACGTCGGCGCGCCGCTTTGCGCACGCGACCCGGTCGGCGCGCGCAGCGTCAACCACGACGCCATCCTGATGATGCTGAAGCTCGTCGAGCGCGGCCAGTACGTGTTCATGCCGACGACCAACAGCGCCTACGGCAGCGGCGACAAGAACAATTTCTGCACCGAGGAATCGCCGCTGCGCCCGATCTCGCAGTACGCGATCGAGAAGGTCGAGGTGGAAAAGGCGCTGATGCGCCATCCAAACGCCGTCAGTCTGCGCCTCGCGACGGTGTTCGGCATGGCGCCGCGCATGCGCCTCGACCTCCTGGTGAACGATTTCACCTACCGCGCGGTGCACGACCGCTTCGTCGTGCTGTTCGAGTCGAGCTTCAAGCGCAACTACATCCACGTGCGCGACGTGGCGGGCGCATTCCTGCACGCCATCGCCAACCGCGAGCGCATGCGCGGGCAGATCTACAACGTCGGCCTGTCGGACGCGAACGTCTCGAAGCGCGAGCTCTGCGAGACCATCGCGCGCCGCGTGCCGGGTTTCGTGTTCCTCGAGGCGCCGGTCGGCAAGGACCCCGACCAGCGCAACTACATCGTGTCGAACGCCAAGATGGAGGCCACCGGCTGGCGTCCGAAGTTTTCGCTGGACGCCGGCATCGAGGAGCTGGTGAAGGGCTTCACGATGATCCGCAACACCCGCTACGGCAACGTCTGAGCGAGCGCCGCAGCGATCAAGTCCTGGTCGCTTTCGCGCAGATCCGCGCTCATCGGCAGACTGATCACCTCGCGCGCCAGTTTTTCGGCCACTGGGAAGGATAGGCCGCGGTATGCAGCCGCGTAAGCCGGCTGCTGGTGGAGCGACTGCGGGTAATGCACGGCCGTGGGGATTTCCTTCGCCTTGAGCGCGTCCTGGATGCGTGAGCGCTCCGGGCTGCGGATGGTGTACTGCGCGTACACGCTGGTGCGGTCGCGCTTCACCTGGATCGGACGAAATCTCTTCAGCAGCTCGTCGTAGCGGCGCGCGAGCGCCGCGCGGCGCTCCAGCTCCCAACCGAAGCGCTCCAGCTTCCCCAGCACCACCGCGCACTGCAGCGTGTCCATGCGACCGCCGACACCAATGCGCGTGTGCTGATACCGCCCGCTCTGGCCGTGGTGGCGGATTTCGCGCATCGCCTTGGCGAGCTCGTCATCGCTGGTGAAGAGCGCGCCGCCGTCGCCGTAGCAGCCGAGCGGCTTCGACGGAAAGAAGCTCGTGGCGCCGATGGCCGACAAGTTGCAGCTGCGCCGGCCCTTGTACAGGGCGCCGAAGCTCTGCGCCGCGTCCTCGATCACCGGCAGCCGATGGCGCGCCGCCAGCGCGTTGATCTCGTCCATGTCGGCGGGCTGGCCGTAGAGCGACACCGGCATGATGGCGCGGGTGCGCGGCGTGATCGCGGCCGCGATCTTCGCGGCATCGATGTTCGCCGTGTCTTCCTCCACGTCGACGAATACCGGCTTCGCGCCCAGCAGCACGATCATCTCGGCGGTGGCGATGAACGTGAACGGCGTGGTGATCACTTCGTCGCCCGGCTTGATGTCGAGCGCCATCAGCGCGATGAGCAGCGCCTCTGTGCCGGAGGCCACCGTGACGCAGTGTCTTGCGCCGGTGTAGCTCGCGAGCTTTTCCTCCAGCTCGCGCACCTCGGGCCCGAGGATGAACTGCCCGTGCTCGAGCACGCGCCGCATGCGCGCGTCGATATCGTCTTTCAGCGCGCGGTACTGGGTCTTGAGATCGGTGAAT
>DASXRW010000592.1:0-1555 GCA_036506355.1 Burkholderiales bacterium | reverse complement strand
TCGTCGAACTGCCGGTCGCGCTCGGTCGGCGTCGAGTAGTAGCGCAGCACGAGCGGCTCGCCATTCGGCTGGCGCCGGTAGCCGTCCGGACCTTTCTTGTACTGGTAGCGCTCGAGCAGCGCGTTCGCGGCGCGCGGATCGTACGGGATAGAGCTCACGTACTTCGGATCGTGGCCGACCACGCCAGGCGGAATCGGGTATTGCGCGCGCACCGCCTGGCCCTTGCGGATGATGCGGATCTGGTCGTCGATGTTGTAGGACATGGCTACCGCGCGGCGCAGCGCGATGCGCTCATTGGTGAAGCCGGCGAACGGGTTCGGCGTGTCGCCGACCTTGTCCTGCATGTTGAAGTAGAGATAGGTGATCTCGGGATCGACGGTGCGGTCGAGCTGGATGCCGCGGCGCACGAACTCGGGCTTGAGCTTGCCGCCGTCGGTCATGTAGGTCGGCGCCACCTCCCAGAGCTGGTACTCGATGTCGGTCTCGCCGCGCTGGAAAGCGAGCCAGCGGCTCTGGGTCTCCTCCATGATGCTGATCTCGACGCCGTCGATCGCGGGCAGGCGCTTGCCCTGCATGCGCTCGGCGATCTGCTTGAAGCGCGGGTTGTCGCCCGGCTCGAAATCCCAGACCTTGCCGCGGTAGCCGGGATTCGCCGCGAGCACGATCTTGGATGAGCGCACGTAGCGCTTGAGGTAGAAGGGACCGCTGCCCACCGGGTGCGACGGCGACTCCTCGCCATAGGCCTCGATCACCTCGCGTGCCACGGCGCTCGTCACCGGGAAGGCGAGCACGTACGGCAGATCGCGGTCGGGCTGCGTCAGCTTGATGACCAGCGTGTAGCGATCGGGCGTCTGCAGCCCGGCGACCGGCGAGTCGTAGTCGAACTTGGCGCCGGCCTTGGCGCGCGCGGCGAACTCATCGAGGCCGACGATCTTGCCGGTGAAGAGGAAGGCGTACGGCGAGCGGTTCTTCGGGTCGAAGAAGCGGCGGATCGAGTAGGCAAAGTCCTGCGCCGTGAGCTCGCGCTTCTTCCCTTTGAACGCCGGATCGTCGGTGAAGGTGATGCCCTTCCTGATGCGGAAGGTGTAGGTCTTGCCGTCTGCCGAGACCTCGGGCATCGCCGCCGCACTCGGCACGAGCTTCGCCGGGCGCGCGAGATAGTCGTACGTGAGCAGCGTATCGAAGACGGCCTCGAGCACGTGACCCGAGTAGTAGTCGTGCACGCGCACCGGGTCGAACCCGGTCTCGCCCGCCTGGAAGGTCACCCGCAGGATCTTGTTCTGCGCCGGCGCCGCCGTCGCCACGGTGAGCAGGAGAACGGCCAGCAAGCGCGCGGCGGTGTTCATGGGGCCGAAAGTATAATCGCTCGATGGCTCTGCTCTCCGGCAAGCGCATCCTCGTCACCGGCCTTCTCTCCAACCGCTCGATCGCGTACGGCATCGCCAAGGTGGCGCGGCGCGAAGGCGCGGAGATCGCCCTCACCTACCAGAACGAGCGCTTCCGCGAGCGCGCCGAGGACATGGCGAAGGAGCTCGGCGCCGCGGCGGCGCTGCCC
>DASXRW010000591.1:0-8441 GCA_036506355.1 Burkholderiales bacterium | reverse complement strand
GCCGGCACTTCGCGCATTCCGGTCGCCTTTCCTCACATCCTCGGACGCGAATTCGCCGGCGAGATCGCTGCCCTCGGCGGCAAGGCCGGCGCGCTGAAGGAAGGCGATCGCGTCTGGGTGACCTGCCGCCTGCCCTGCGGCACCTGCGAGTTCTGCATCAGCGGCCGCGACAATCTGTGCGTACGGGAAGGCTACTTCGGCCTGGACATTCCCGGTGGCTATGCCGAGTTCGTGAAAGTGCCGATCGCCAACCTGAATGCGCTGCCGTCGCACGTCGGTTTCGAGGACGCCGCGGCGAGCCAGATCGCGTTCGGTACCGCGTGGCACGTGCTCATCAGCCGTGGCCACCTCCACGCGGGGCAGAGCGTCCTCATTCAGGCGGCCGGGTCAGGCATCGGCAGCGCCGCAATCCAGGTGGCGAAGCTTGCCGGAGCCACGATCTTCGCCACCGCAAGCAGCGATCAGAAGCTCGAGCGAGCCAAGGCACTTGGCGCGCACCACCTCATCAACTACAGCAAGGATAATTTCGCCGAGCGCGTCATGCAGATGACCGGGGGCAAAGGCGTGGACGTGGTGATGGAGCACATCGGCGGCGAAGTCTTCACCCGCAGTCTGCAGTGCCTGAAACGCAACGGGATCATCGTCACGGTCGGCGCGCACGCCGGCGAGGTGGTGCAATTCGACATCATCCCGTTCTTCCGCGGCGAGCTCACTCTCACCGGATCGAAGAACGCGCCGGTGACCGAGCTCAGGGCCGTCATGGACATGGTGGCGCAGGGCAAGCTGAAGCCGGTCATTCATCGCACCTTTGCGCTCGCCGAGGCCGCCGAAGCCCATCGGGTCGTGGACTCCAGGGAGATCTTCGGCAAGGTTGTCCTGGTTCCCTGATGGCCGCGCAGCGTCCTACCGTACATGTCGTCGCAACCGGCGGCAGCATTTCAGGCCTCGGCCCGCACCGTCTCGACTACATCCAGTATCCCGAGCTTGGACGCCGCTCGAGTATCGAGGAGATGCTCGAGCGCATTCCCGAGGCCAAAGATCTCGCCGAAGTACAGGCCGAGGAACTGATCCGGGTCGGCAGCGGCTCCATCGGGCCGACGCAGTGGCTGCAGCTCGCCAAGCGCATCAATGCCCTCTTGAGCGCTGCGCATCCGCCCCAGGGGCTGGTGGTCACGCACGGCACGGCCACGCTGGAGGAAACCGCCTATTTCCTGCACCTCACCGTCAAGTCCGAGCGGCCGGTGGTCGTCACCGGAGCGATGCGGCCGCCAACGGCGCTGGGCACGGACGCGGACCTCAATTTCCTGGATGCCATTCGCCTGGCCGCCTGCCCCGACGCCGCGGGCCGCGGCGTGCTCACGGTCCTGAACAACGAAATCCAGAGCGCGCGCGATGTCACCAAGACCAATACCTACCGGGTGGACACGTTCAGCAGCCGCGACCTGGGTCTGCTCGGGTACGTCGATTCGGATAGGCAGGTCGTGTTCTACCGTAACGTCACCCGCCTCCACACCACGGCGACTCCCTTCGACCTGCGCGGCAAAGAAGGGCTGCCGCGCGTCGACATCGTGTACGCCTACGGCGGAGCCGACGGCGTCCAGATCGATGCGCTGCGCGAGCACGGGACCGACGGCCTGGTGCTGGCGGGTTTTGGCGGTGGCGCCTATCCCGGCGCCTTTCTCGACGCGGGCAGGCGCGCCATCACGGCCGGCCTGCCGGTGGTGCAGGCCAGCCGCTCCATCGCCGGGCGGTTGATCAGCACGCCGCAGAAAGCCAGTGACGGCTTTATCGTCTCCGACGACCTGCTGCCGCAGAAGGCGCGGATCCTGCTGATGCTGGCGCTGACCGTGACGCGCGATCGCCAGGCCATCCAGGAGATGTTTTACCGGTATTGAGCCTATGCGACGGCGATGCAGTCGATCTCGACGTCGAATTTCTTCGGCCACGATCCCACGACGCAGAACACGCGCGCGGGCGGGTCGCGCCTGAAGTACTTCCGATAGACGTCGTTCACTTCGTCGAAGTACGCGGCATTCGTGATGTAGACGGTGCACTTGACGACCTTGTCGAGGGACGATCCGCAGGCCTCCAGGCACACCTTGATGTTGTCCAGCACCATCCTGGTCTGCTTCGTGACATTGACCAGCGGTATCTTGCCGGTCCGGCGATCGACCGGCGGCTGCCCCGAGACGAAGACGAAGCCCCCGGCGCGCACCACCGCCGAAAGCGGGATGCCTTCCTTCTTGAGATGCTTGCTGATACCCGGGACATCGACGATTTCCTTTTGCATGGCGATTTCCTCGGTGAGGATGGCGGCCGGCACGGCAGTACTCGCAGATCGCCGTTTAGGAGCGCTGCGATGGAGAGCCGGAATTGTAGCCGCCGAAGCGGCGGCTCACCGTGGAACGCGAGCGCGATCGGCGGGTCAGAGCCCGGTTGCGGTAGACTCGCCGCACTGTAGGAGGAGGGTTCATGCTCAGCAAAATCGGATTCGCATTCGGCGCCGCGCTGCTCGCCGGAGCGGTGCAGGCACAGACCGTCGGCTTCGCCACGCTGCCGCCGGGCTCGATCCTGCACGCGCAGGCTTCGGTGATCGCCAAGGTCGTGCAGGACCATTCCAAGCTGCAGGTGCGCGTGGTCGGCTACGGCGGCGACACCGGGATCCTCGAGGCCGTGAACTCGAAGAAATCCGATTTCTGGATACTCGACGTCGGCGAGAGCGCCGATGCGCTGCACGGCCGCGGCACCTGGAAGGGCAACGCCAAGCCCGATCTGCGCACCGCGATCACGATGTACGGATTCCAGATGGCGTTCTGGGTGAAGAAGGACTCGAACATCAACTCGATCGCCGACCTCAAGGGCAAGCGCGTGCCCGCCGACTGGGTGCAGCAGACCGGCGTGATCCCGCATACCACCGCGGTGCTCGCGGCCGGCGGCATCACATACAACGACGTGGTCAAGATCCCGGAGGTGAACGTGGTGCGCGCGGCCGACGACTTCAAGGCCGGCAAGCTCGACCTGCTGTTCTTCGCGGTGGGCGCGCCGAAGGTGGCGGAGGTCGCGGCCTCGGTCGGCGGGCTGCGCCTGCTGCCGATGAACCCCCTGCCGGATTCCGAGAAGCGCATGAAAGCGGTTCGCACCGAGTACTACTACTCGACGGTGAACCCCGCGCCGCACATCGCCGGCGTCGACAAGCCTTCGCCGGTGCAGACGATCGACGTGGTGATCGGCGTCGGCGCCCACGTCGCCGATGACGTCGTCTACCAGTTCGTGAAGGCGATGCGCGAGAACAAGAAGGACCTGGTCGCAGGCCATCCCAACTTCAACCAGTTCGACGAGACGGCGTCGGGCAAGGTGCAGCCCACGCTGCCGCACCATCGGGCGGCGATCAAGTACTTCAAAGAAGTGGGCATCTGGCGCGGATAGCACAGGGAGCGCTCGCGGCGCTCCTGATCGCCGGCTCGATCGCCTGGTCGCTCGACCTCTTCCGGGCGGTCGGCCTGGTGCTGTTCGCCGAGCAGTTCGCCGCCGCGGCGTACGGCATCGGGCTCACGCTCACCTTTCTGCGCTTCAGGCTCAAGAGCCAGGCGATCGCGGAAGCGGGGCAATCGGGCGGCGTGTCGCCGGTGCCGTGGTACGACTGGGCGCTCGCGCTCGCCTCCCTCGGCGCCTGCGCCTACATCACGGTCGGGTTTCCACGGCTCACCGCGCTCGCGAGCAGCCTCACCGCGGAGACGCTGATCCTCTCGACCGTGCTCACCGTGCTGACGATCGAGGCGGTGCGCCGCACGATCGGCTGGTCGCTCGTCATCATCCTGCTCGTGATCGGCGGCTACGCGCTCGTCGGCCACCTCGTGCCCGGGCAGCTGCAGACGCGCAGGGTCGAGCTGTCCGAGCTGCTGATCTACCTCAACCTCGACAACAACGGCCTGCTCGGCGTGATCCTGCAGATCACCGTGATCATCATCATCCCGTTCGTGCTGATGGGGCAGCTCCTGATGCGTTCGGGCGGCTCGGGCTTCTTCAACGACGCCGCGATCGCGCTGATGGGGCGCTACCGCGGCGGCGCGGCGAAGATGGCGGTGATCGGCTCGAGCCTGTTCGGCATGATCTCGGGCATCGCCGCGGCCAACGCCGTCGCGGTCGGCGTGGTCACCATCCCGCTGATGAAGCGCTCCGGCATGCCGGCGCGCCTCGCCGGCGCGATCGAGGCCTGCGCCTCGAACGGCGGGCAGCTGATGCCGCCGGTGATGGGCGCGGTGGCCTTCGTCATGGCGGACTTCCTGCAGCTGCCCTACAAGGACGTCGCCATAGCCGCCATCCTGCCCTCGGTGATGTACTACGCGGCGCTCTTCATCCAGGCCGACCTCGAGGCCGCGCGCTACGGCTTCGGCAAGGTCGAGACCGACAAGATCCCGCGCATCGCGACGGTGCTCGCCGGCGGCTGGCTGTTTCTCGCGCCGTTCGCCGTGCTGGTCTACACGATGTTCGTGCTCAACCTCGAGCCCGAGTACGCGGCGATGGCGGCGAGCGCGGTGATCATCGTGCTCGGCTTCGCAGTGGGCTACGCCGGCCATCGCATGAAGCTGAAGGACGTCTGGGCGGCGGTCGTCGACACCGGCACGGGGCTGTGCGAGATCCTGGTGATCTCGGCCGCGGCGGGCTTCATCATGGGACTGTTCCAGGTGAGCGGCCTTGCGTTCGCCTTCGCCGCCTATCTCGTGAACCTCGGCGGGCAGAGCCTGATCCTGCTGCTGATGCTCGCCGCAGTGGTGAGCATCATCCTCGGCATGGGACTGCCGACGCTCGGCGTCTACGTCCTGCTCGCGATCCTGGTCGCGCCGGCGCTCGTCAAGGTCGGCGTCCCGCCGCTCGCGGCGCACCTTTTCATCCTGTACTTCGGCATGATGTCGCTCATCACGCCGCCGGTCGCACCCGCCGCCTACGTCGCCGCGGCGATCGCAGGCTCGCCGTCGATGGCGACGGGCTGGACGGCGATGCGCTTCGGCTGGAGCTCGTACATCGTGCCCTTCCTCTTCGTCTATTCGCCCGCAATCCTGATGAAGGGCAGCGTCATCGACATCGTGCTCGTGACGCTCACCTCGCTCGGCGGCATCTGGCTGGTCTGCGCGGCGATGACCGGTTACTTCACGCGCGTGCTGCCGCTGCCGGTGCGCCTCGCGTTCCTCGCCGCCGGCGTGATGCTGCTCATGCCGCACGAGGTATCGCGCTTCATGCTGGGGGTGAACCTCGCCGGGCTCGCGCTCGGCGCGGCGCTGATCGTCTCTGAGCTACGAGCAGGGAAAACCTACGCGCGTGCATAAGCTTCTCATCGCGACCATCGCCTGCGCTTTCGCCGCCGGCGTGCTCGTCAAGATCGACTAGGCATGCGGTTTGCTCCTTCTCCGGGACACGGAGAAGACCATGAGATTGCTACTTGCCCTCGCCGCCGCTGCCGGTGCCGGTGCCGCCTATTACTTCTATCGCCAGCGGGGCCGCTCGACTGGCTCGCAGACCAATGCGAGCGACGCGATGGACGATATCCACCTGCGGCCCAATGCGAGCGCCGAGGAGCACCTGGACGCCGCGGTGATGGAGACTTTCCCGGCAAGCGACCCGGTGTCGTCCGGCAAACCCTCCGAGACGGCCTGGGAGCGTCAGCAGCGGCTGAATAAGCGGAGCTAGCTCACTCGGGCTTGATGCCGGCCTGGTGCAGGATCGCCGGCCATTTCTCGGCCTCGCGCTTGACGAAGGCGCGGGTCTCCTCGGGCGACATCGACAGGATGCGCCAGCCGCTGGCCTCCAGCCGGCGGCGGACTTCGACGTTGTCTACGGCTTTCAGTGTCGCCATCCGCAGCCGCTCGATCACGCCGGACGGCGTTCTCGCCGGCGCGAAGAGTCCGAGCCAGCTGTCGAGCACGAAGTCCTGCAGGCCCGCCTCGGCGGCAGTCGGCACGTCCGGCAGCAGTGCGTCGCGCACCGAGCCCGAGGTGACGAGCGGCCGCACGCGGCCGTCGGCGATGAACGGCCGCGCGGTCGTGGTGTTGTCGAAGAACAGATCGACGCGCCCGGCGAGGAGATCGACGTAGGCCGGCTGCGCCCCCTTGTACGTGATGACGAGGAGATCGACGCCGGCGAAGCGCCTGAGGAGCAGCGCGCTCACGTGCTGCCCGGTGCCGATGCCGGAAGTGGCGATGGTCAGCTTTCCGGGATTGGCGCGCGCCTGCTCGACGAGCTGGCCGAGGCTTGAAGCCGGCAGGTCTTTGCGCGCGACAAGCGCATAGGTGAACGCGCCGACCATCGCCACCGGCGCGAAGTCAGTCACGGGGTGGTAGCGCGGCTCCGCGTGCAGGGCGAGGTTGAACGCCATGTTGGCGAGCCCGCCCACCAGCAGCGTGTGGCCGTCGGCCGGCGCGGCTGCGGCGGCCTGCGTGCCGACGAGCGTGCCGCCGCCCGGCCGGTTCTCCACCACGAACGCTTGTCCAAACTCCTGCGACAGGCGCTCCGCGAGCAGTCGGCCGATGACGTCGTACCCGCCGCCCGCCGCGCTCGGCACGATGATGCGCACCGTTCTCGACGGATATTCCTGCCCGAACGCGCTGGAAATTCCCAGCATGAAAACCAGCGCTGCGCAAAGCGCTCTCACTGAACTTCCCCCGATCAGGACCTTAGGATAAACGACGGCCCCGCGCGCGGTCATCCTCGATCGCTGCCGAACGTTTGCCCTTTCAAGGGAGGGCAGCGTTGCTGATATTTGAGTGGGATCCTGACTAAGCTCGCGAGGTATTTGAAGACGACCATGCGTCGTCCGTGCCGGATCCAGATCACTCACTCCGCCCTGAGCACCTGATCAAGTCCGGTGTGCGCGGAAAATACGCCAAGTGTTATCGTGAAGGCACGAACGTCGTCTTGATCAAGCCGACGTCGAAAATGCGCAAAAGCCGGAATTGTTGCCCTGACCCCGAATTAACGGCGGTGCTTGCCGGCGGTCCAGCCGCGATTGCCGAGGAACTTCTCGCCGATCGCCGCGGCAAGGGGCTCGAGCGGCGTCGCCATCGAATCGTTCCAGCGGTTGAGGAAGCCGAACATCGCGACCACGCCGAGGATCTCGACGATCTCCTCCTCGCTCCAGTGGCGCCGAAGCTCCGCGAATAGCTCGTCGGTCACCGCGTTGGGCTGCGCCGCGGCCGCCAGGGCGAACTCGAGCGCAATGCGCTCCTTGGCGCTGAAGAGCGGACTCGAACGAAAGTCCCAGAGCGCGGCGAGCCGCGCCTCGTCGACGCCGAAATTCTTTGCGCCGAGCACGGTGTGCGCCTGGCAGTAAAGGCACCCCGCTGCCTTGCTCGCGAGGTGGCCAATCAGGCGCCGAAAGCCCAGATCCACCTTGCCCGCCGGGTCCATGACTGCCGCGTTGAGCTGCGCGAAGGCCTGCACCAGCTTCGGCTTGCGCTGCATCGTCAGCACGCTGTTGGGCGCGAAGCCGAGCGTCGTGAGGAAGAAGTCGAAGTACGGCTTCAGCTCCGGCGTGTGCTCCGGCGGCAGCGGCTCGAGGCGCGCCATCAGTTCAACGCCTTCAGCCGCGGCATCACGCCGCGCGCGAAGCGCTCCATGTTGGCGCGCGTGAGATCGGCGGGCAGCGTGCCGAACTGGCACATCACGAGCAGATTGCCTAGCCGCATTTCGCGCCAGTGGCCCTCGAACACCTTAGTCACCGTCTCGGCGCTGCCGCAGACGAACAGGCCGAGCTCGAGCGCCTGGTCGATGGTGACGTCGCCGAACATCTGCGCCTTCGCCTTCATCACGTTCTTCAGCGACTCGCGCGAGGTGTAGCCCGGCGGCAGCAGCATCTCGAGCGGCATGCGGACGTACACATTGCGAAATGCTTCGAAATGGGCCTTCGCTTCGCTCCGGGCCGATTCATCCGTGTCGCCCACGTACACCGGCACCGCCCAGCCGAGCTGCCGGTCCTCGCACTGGTAGCCGTAGCCAGTGCAGGTATCTCTGTACGACTTGAGATAGCGCTGCACGACTTTCACCGGGCTGAAGGTCTGCAAATAGGTATAGCGCCGGTCCGGGTGCGAGGCCCAGTCGATGGTCTCCTTGCTGCCCTGCGACGGGATCCAGATCGGCGGATGCGGCTTCTGGTAAGGCCGTGGCCACAGGTTGACGTATTGGAAGTTGTAGTGGTGCCCGTGAAACGCGAATGGCCCGGGCTCGGTCCACGCGCGCACGATGAGATCGTGCGCCTCGTGGAAGCGGTCGTGCGAGAACGTGGGATTCACGCCGAAGGTGTGGTACTCGGCGCCGATGCCGCGCACGAAGCCGCTGATCAGGCGCCCGCCGCTGATCACGTCGATCATCGCGTGCTCTTCGGCGACCATCAGCGGATGCGTGCGCAGCGGCAGCGCGCTGCCGAGGATCGCGATCTTCACCCGCTTGGT
>DASXRW010000590.1:0-4612 GCA_036506355.1 Burkholderiales bacterium | reverse complement strand
CTTCAGGCGCGCGAGCTCCGCGGCGAGCGCCGGAAAGCGCTCCGCGCGTCCCTCGGCCGAGCGATACAGGACGATGTAGCTCTGCCCTTCCTCATGGCCGAGCTCCTTCATGCCTTTGTGGAACTCGACGAGGTTGGCGTTGTTGAGCCCGATCGGCAGCGTCTCGAGCATGCCGATGCGCTTCGGCGTCGGCTTGTCCTGCGCAACGAGCGGCGCCGAGGCCAGCGCAAGCGCACCCGCGATGAATTTCCGGCGGGAGGTCATGGCAGGCGCTATTGTTCGCCGTCTCCTGTTTCGCTACAAGCGCAGGTTTTCGGGCTGGCGGTCTTTCGGCAAAACCCGGAAAATGCCGCTCTTTCAGCCGCTTTCCATGCCCAAGGCCTTTCCGAAGTCGATCGATGAGACTCAGGCGCTGCTCGCCTCCGGCGAGTACGTTGCCGACCGCAGCCTCGCGACCTCGCTCTTCCTCTCGCTCGCCATGCGCCGGCCGCTGTTCCTCGAAGGCGAGGCGGGCGTGGGCAAGACCGAGATCGGCAAGGTCGTGGCGCAGGCGCTCGGGCGGGAACTCATCCGTCTGCAGTGCTACGAGGGCCTCGACATCGCGCAGGCCGCCTACGAGTGGAACTATTCGCGCCAGATGATCGAGATCCGCCTCTCCGAGGCGGCGGGGGAGAAGGACAAGAAGAAGCTCGGCTCGCAGATCTATTCCGATGAGTTCCTGGTCAAGCGCCCATTGGCACGCGCGCTCGAGGGTGATTCGCCGGTATTGCTGATCGACGAGCTCGACCGCACCGATGAACCGTTCGAGGCCTATCTCCTCGAGGTGCTCTCTGACTGGCAGATCACGATTCCGGAGATCGGCACGCTCAAGGCGAAGGAGCCGCCGATCGTCGTCATCACCTCCAACCGCACGCGCGAGATCCACGACGCGGTCAAGCGGCGCTGCTTCTATCACTGGGTCGATTACCCGGACGCGCAACGCGAGCTCGAAATCCTGCACCGCAAGGCGCCGAAGGCCGCGGCGGCGCTGTCGAAGGAGGTGGTCGCCTTCGTGCAGCGCCTGCGCAAGACCGAGCTCTTCAAGCTGCCGGGCGTTGCCGAGACGATCGACTGGGCGAACTGCCTGGTGGCGCTCGATCGAGTCGCGCTCGACCCGGAGACGGTGAACAACACGCTCGGCGTGCTGCTCAAGTACCGCGACGACCTCGAGCGCGTCGCCGGCGAGGAGGCCGAGCGCCTGGTGGGCGAGGCGAAGGCCGCCGCCGCGGCCTGATGAGCACCGGCTCCTTCCTGAGGCGCCTGTTCGGCAACGGTGCCGGTACCGGCGACCGGCGCGTGCAGGACCTGGTGGCGCTCTGCGAGGCGGTGCTCGCCGAAAGCGGCGAATACGCGAGCATGGCCATCGCGCGCGACACGCTCGCGGCCTATCACGCGCTCGACGAGCGTGCGCGCGAGGCGTTCTTCGATGTGCTGGTGAGCCGCTATTCGCCCGCCCCGGAGGCGGTGGTGCGCGCCGCCGCGGCCTATCAGCACAATCCGTCGCCCGACAAGCTGATGGAGCTGCAGGCGATCGTCGAACCGGCGCGCCAGGAGCTTTTCCGGCGCCTCAACATGGCGCCCGGCGGCACCGCGGCGCTGGTCGAGATGCGCAAGATCCTGCTCAAGGGCCTGCGCGCGCATCCGGCGTGGAAGGCGATCGACTTCGACCTGATGCATCTGCTGCGCTCGTGGTTCAACCGCGGCTTCCTGCGCCTGGAGCGCATCGACTGGCGCACGCCGGCGCTGGTTCTCGAGAAGCTGATCGACTACGAGGCGGTGCACGCGATCCGCGGCTGGTGGGACCTGCGCCGCCGGCTCGAAGGCGACCGCCGCTGCTTTGCCTTTTTTCATCCGCAGCTGCCCGACGAGCCGATCATCTTCATCGAGGTGGCGCTCACGCGCGGCATGAGCGCGCAGGTGCAGCCGCTGCTCGACAAGGACGCGCCGGTCGGCTCGCCGCTCACCGCCGACTGCGCGATGTTCTACTCGATCACCAACTGCCAGGAGGGCCTGCGCGGCATTTCGTTCGGCAACCTGCTGGTCAAGCAGGTCGCCGAGGAACTGAAGCGCGAGTTCCCCCACCTGCGGCGCTTCGCCACGCTGTCGCCGATCCCGGGCTTGCGCCGCTGGCTCGGCGAGGTGCAGCTCAGCGCGGAGGACCGCGCGCTGCTTTCGCGCCTCGAAGACCCGGCGTGGCACCTGGGCGAAGTGCCCGAGACGCTGCAGAAGCTCCTGTCGCGGCTGTGCGCGCATTACCTGCTGCTCGCGAAGCAGGGGCCCGAGCCCCTGGACCCGGTGGCGCGCTTTCACCTCGGCAACGGCGCGGCGCTCGAGCGCCTGAACTGGATGGGCGATTCCTCCGAGCAGGGCATGTCGCGCTCCGCCGGGCTGATGGTGAATTACGTCTACTGGCTCGCCGAGCTCGAGAAGAATCACGAGCGCTATTTCCGCGAGCATTTCATCGCCGCCTCGCCGGTGATCGAGAAGCTCGCACGCGAGGCGCCGGTCGTGCCGGCGGTGCAAAAAGGCGCGGCTTGACCGGTCGCCTGTCGGAGAACGTGATGCATTTCGCGCGGCTGTTGCGCGCGGCGGGATTGCGCATCGGCCCCGACCGCGTGGTGGACTGCGTCAACGCCCTTGAGATCGCGGGGGCGGCGCAGTTTCCTATGAGGCGCGACGACTGGTACTGGACGATGTCGGCGGTGCTGCTCTCGCGCCAGGAGCAGCGGCCGATCTTCGACCAGGCGTTCCAGATCTTCTGGCGCGACCCGAAGATGGCCGAGCGCATGATGCAGCTCCTCTTGCCGAAGGCGCACGGCCGCGCCGCCAAGCCCGAGGAGCAGCAGAGCCAGCGCCTCACCGACGCGCTCTTCAACCGCAACCGCGAGGACGCGGCGCGCGAGCAGAAGATGGACCTCGAGGCGCGGCTCACCTTCTCCTCGCGCGAGGTGCTGCAGCGCATGGACTTCGACACCATGTCCGCCGCCGAGCTCGCCGAGGCGAAGAAGATGATCTCGCAGCTGCGCCTGCCGCTGCCCGAGATCCGCACGCGGCGCTTCTACCCCCACCGGGCTGGGCGCCGCATCGATCTCAGAGCGAGCTTGAGGCAGTCCCTGCGCGAAGGCGGCGACATCATCCCGCTGGTGCGCGCCGCGCCGCGCGAGCTGCATCCGCCGCTCGTCGTGCTGTGCGACATCTCGGGCTCGATGAACCCCTACGCGCGCATGTTCCTGCACTTCCTGCACGCGATCACCAACGACCGCGACAGAGTCAGTGTGTTCGTGTTCGGCACGCGCCTGACCAACATCACGCGCCAGCTCCGCCACCGCGACGTCGACGTGGCGATGGCCAAGGTCGCCGAGGCGATCAAGGACTGGTCGGGCGGCACGCGCATCGGGGCGTCGCTACGCGAGTTCAACTTCAAGTGGGCGCGCCGCACGCTCGCGCAGAACGCCTGCGTGCTGCTCGTCTCGGACGGCCTGGATCGCGAGGCGGGCGAAGGCCTGGGCGAGGAGATGGAGCGCCTCGCCATGTCCTCGCGCTATCTCGTCTGGCTCAATCCGCTCCTGCGCTATGAGAAATTCGAGGCGCGCCCGGCGGGCGTGCGCGCCATGCTGCCGCACGTCGACCTCTTCCTGCCCGTGCATAATCTGAAGAGCCTCGTCGAGCTGGCGAGGACCCTGAGCAATCCGCTCAGTAGACCCGTGATGGAGGCCCGAGCATGGAGATGAGCGGCGAGCAGCTCGTACCCGCCCCGCAGAAGACGGTATGGGATGCGCTCAACGACCCGGAGATGCTCAAGGCCTGCGTGCCGGGCTGCGAGTCGATCGAGCGCACCGGCGACAACGAGTACCAGGTGCTGATGGTGGCGCGCGTCGGCCCGGTGAGCGCCAAGTTCAAGGGCAAGCTCACGCTCTCCGACATCAAGCCGCCCGACTCCTACTCGCTCTCCTTCGAGGGCCAGGGCGGCCCCGCCGGCTTCGCCAAGGGCGGCGCGCACGTGCGCCTCGCGCCCGAGGGCGACGGCACCAAGTTGAGCTACGACGTCAAGGCAAGCGTCGGCGGCAAGCTCGCCCAGATCGGCTCGCGCCTCGTGGACGCCGCGGCCAAGAAAGTCGCCGACGACTTCTTCCGCAACTTCAACGAGAAGGTCGGCGGCGCGCAGGCAGACCAGGATTCCACCGTGGTGCTCCCCAACGTGGACGAGGACGAAACGGTCGTCCTCGCGCCGCCGCCGAAGGAAAAGGAGCACGACGAGCACGGCAGACCGCTGCTGCGCGACCCCGAGCTCCCGGACGTCTCGAACACCACGCTCATGTTCTTCGCCGCCGGCGCGCTGGTCGTCTTCACCGTCGCGCTGGTGGTGCTGCTCCACTAATTCCGTACGACGTACGTAATTAATGGCCGAGCTCCTGTTTCGCGAAGAGCCGTACCTGAAATCATGCGAGGCAATCGTCGTTGCCGTGCACGGCGATGCGGTCGAGCTCGATCGGACCGTCTTCTATCCGCTGGGCGGCGGGCAGGCGGGCGACACCGGCAAGATCGGGCAATGGCGCGTGCTCGATACACGCAA
>DASXRW010000589.1:0-8940 GCA_036506355.1 Burkholderiales bacterium | reverse complement strand
TTCATCGCTTCGTCCTGCGCGCGCGCGGCGATCACCTGCTCCTGCGCCGCGGCCTCGGCGGCCTTCTCGCGGCGCACGCGGGCGGCTTCGGCGTCGAGCTCGCTTTCCTTGACGCGCTTCGCCTTGAGCTCGAGCGTGTAGCGCATCTTCTCGGAGGCGAGCTCCTCGGCGAGCAGCGCCTCCATGCCGCGCTTGTAGTCGGCGGGAAGATCGACCTTGCCGATCACCACGCTCTTCAGCGCGCTGCCGTCGGCTGCGAGCCGAGTGCGCAATTCGCCCTCGATCGTCTGCTGGATCTCGGCGCGCTTGCTCGAAAAGATCTCGCGCACGGTGTAGCGCGCGAACACCTTGTACACCACGCCCTGCACCGCGGGCTCGACGATCTCGGCCGCGTAGTTATCCGGCAGGTTGGCGGCAAGCGCGCGCAGGCGCGCCGGGTCGAGCGCATAGCGCACCGCGACGTCGACGCCGAGCGAAAGGCCTTCCACCGACTGGAACGGCGACGGGCCGTCGGCGCGCGTGCTCTCGACGGGCCGGTAGACCTGGTCGCGCAGCGAGAAGATGCGGAAATCGTGCAGCCCGGGGAACACCAGCACGCTGCCGTCGCGCGACTCGCTCACTTCGCCGGACAGGCGATTCGTGCGGATGCCGACCTCGCCGCGCGCCACGGTCTTCATCGGCGGATTGCGGTAGAGCGCATACCCGGCCGCGGCGGCGATCGCCGCGAGGAGCAGCATGCCGCGCGTGGCGCGCAGCCGCCAGAGCGCCTCGCGGGCAAGGCCGCGCATGCCTTCGATTACGTCCTGCAGAAACTCCCGAATGCGCTGAAGCATCGTCCCCTCGTCGTGGTGTGGCCGTCATTCGAACAGGCGAAGGAGGCGAAACCGGCAGCGCGCCGCGGGGAAAATGCTGTTCAATAATGGCGATCCGGAGGCGACATGAAGCGTGCCCTGTTCGCGGCCCTGTTCTTCTGCAGCCTGGCGCAGGCCCAGTCGGGCAAAGTCATGGAGCTGTACGTCGGCTACAGCGTCGGCGGCGGCTACGACGTCTACGCGCGCCTCCTCGCGCGGCACATGGGAAGGCACCTTCCCGGCAATCCGGTGATCGTGCCGAAGAACATGGAAGGCGCCGGGAGCCTCAGGCTCGCCAACTGGCTCTACAAGGCGGCGCCGAAGGACGGCACGGTGTTCGGCACCATCGGCCGCGGCATCGCGTTCGATCCGCTGCTCGGCACCGAGGGCGCGCAGTTCAAGGCCTCAGAGTTCGGCTGGATCGGCAGCGCGAACGACGAAGTGAGCGTGTGCGCGTCCTGGGGCAAGACCGGCATCAACCGCTTCGAGGACTTCTACACGCGCACCGTCTTCGTCGGCGGCACCGGCGCGGGCGCCGATACCGACGTGTTCCCGAAGGCGATGAACACCATCCTCGGCACGAAGCTGAAGCTCGTCACCGGCTACCCCGGCGGCAACGACATCACGCTCGCGATGCAGCGCGGCGAGGTCGAGGCGCGCTGCGGCTGGTCATGGTCCTCCATCAAGAGCAACCATCCCACCTGGGTGAAGGACGGCACCATCAAATTGCTGGTACAGCTATCGCTCGACAAGCATGCGGACCTGCCGGACGTACCGCTCATCATGCACATGGTGAAGACGCCCGAGCAGCGCGCGGTGCTGCGGCTCATCTTCGCGCGCCAGGTTATGGGCCGGCCGTTCCTCGCGCCGCCGGGCGTGCCCGCCGAACGGCTCGCGATCCTGCGCCGCGCGTTCATGGACACGATGCAGGACAAGGCGTTCCTTGCGGAAGCGGACAAGATCAAGCTCGAGATCACGCCGGTGACCGGCGAGGCGGTGCAGAAACTGGTTGCCGAGATCTACGCGACGCCGCCGGAGATCGTGAAGCAGGCGGCGCAGGCGGTGAAATGATTAATTCGGGGTCAGGACCGCAATTAATTCCGGTCCTGGCCCCGAATTAATGGAAGACGTACGCGTCCATCGACAGCACGCCGCTGTCGATGGCGCTGAAGATGCGCTCGGGCTTGTAGTTGTCGCGCGCCGCGCCGAGCGCGAAGAAGAGCGGCAGGAAGTGCTCGTCGGTTGGATGCGCGCGCGCGGCGTGCGGGGCGCGCGAGCGGTAGTCGGCGAGCGCTTCCTGGTCGTGCTCTTCGATGCGGCTCCGCACCCAGTCGGAAAATTCCTGTGCGTAGGGCTGCGCCTGCCCGTTGCCTCTCGCCCAGTCGCGCAGGTTGTGCGTCATGTGGCCCGAGCCGATCACCAGCACGTTGTCTTCCTCGAGCTTGCGCAGCGCGCGCCCGAGGCGCAGGTGATGGCGCGTGCCGAGTCCGGGCTGGAGCGAGATCTGCACCACCGGGACATCGGCGTCCGGATACATGTAGAGCAAAGGGGCCCAGGCGCCGTGGTCGAGGCCGCGGCAGCCGTCGATCGCGGCGGTGAGGCCCTGTTCTTTCAGCAGTTGCAAAGCACGCTGGGCGACAGCAGGTGCGCCGGGCGCGAGGTAGCGCAGGCGATAGAGCGGCTCCGGAAAACCGGAAAAATCATGAATGGTCTGCGGGTGCTCGGCGCCCGTCACCATCGGTAGGTTGGTTTCCCAGTGCGCCGAGGCGATGAGGATCGCCTTCGGCTTGCCCAGGCGCTTGCCGAGCGCCGCCCACGCCAGGCCCGCCGCGCCCGCCTCGAGGGCGTGCATCGGCGAGCCGTGCGAGATGAAGACGCTCGGCAGGGGCACCATTACGCGGCTCTTTCCTGCTCCTTCGGGATCAGGCCTTCGGCCTGCATCGCCTGCTTCACCTTAGGCCGCGCCGCCACGCGCTTGTGGAACGCGGCGAGGTTGGGCCACTTGGCAAGGTCGATCTGCGTGGGCTTGGTCCAGCCGAGCAGCACGAAGAGATAGGCGTCCGCCACGGTGAACTGCTTGCCCGTCAGGTAGTCCTTGCCGGCGAGCTGCTGGTCGAGCCAGTCGAAGCGCGTCGCGAGGTTCTGCTTCGCGATCGGCTTGTAGTCTTCGGGCGTGTTCGGCTTGAAGAGCGGCGAGAACTGCTTGTGCACCTCCGAGGTGAGGAAGTTGAGCCATTCCTGCAGGCGATAGCGCTCGAAGCTCCCCGCCTTCGGTGCGAGATTCGCTTCGGGCTTCTGGTCGGCGAGGTACTGCACGATCGCCGGGCCTTCGGTCAGGCGCTCGCCGTTGTCGAGCTCGAGCACCGGCACATAGCCGCGCGCGTTCACCTTCCAGAAGTCGCCGCCGCCTTCCATCGTCTTGTCTTTCGTATTGACCTTCTGCAGGTCGATCGGCAGCCCGAGCTCGCGCGCCACGATGTGCGGCGACAGCGAGCAGGCGCCGGGTGAGTAATAGAGCTTCATGCGTTTTCTCCTCTGTGGTTAGGACAAAGCCTGGATCACTGCGGGCGGGATGCAGACCACGTGCGAATCCTGCGCCGTCACCTGAACGGCGCCTACCGCGGTGACGGCGAGCGCGAAGAGCGCCGCCGCCGTGACGAGCTGTCTTTTCATGGGTAGAACTCCTGCCGCAAGTTGCATGCGTGCAAGTGTGCTTGGATCGAATATGGGGATAAAGGTGCCACAGGGCAATACATTGTTCCACTGTGCGGGATAATATGAGAGATGGACCGCCTCGCCGCCATCCAGGTCTTCGCCCAGGTCGTTGAATCTGGCAGCTTTGCGAAGGCGGCGGACCGGCTGGGCCTCTCCACCTCGGCGGCGTCGAGGCACGTGGCGGAGCTCGAAGGCCACCTGCAGACGCGGCTCCTCAACCGCACCACGCGGCGCGTGAGCCTGACGGAGAGCGGGCGCGCCTTTTACGAGCGCGCGGTGCAGCTCCTCGCCGATCTTGGCGAGGCGGAGCAGGAGGCTTCCAGCGCCGCGGTCGTGCCGCGCGGCACGATCCGCCTGACGACCTCGGTGAATTTCGGCGTGCGCCACGTCGCGCCCGCGATCGCGGAATTCATGGCGCGGCATCCCGAGGTGCGCTTCGACGTGTCGCTCTCCGACCGCGTGGTCGATCTCGTGGAGGAGGGGCTCGACCTCGCGGTCCGCATCGGGCCGCCGGGCCCGGACAATCTCGTGGCGCGCAAGCTCGGCGAGACGCGGCTCGTGCCCTGCGCCTCGCCACAATACCTCGCGAAGCACGGCGCGCCCAAGACGCCCGAAGAGCTCGAGCATCACAACTGCTTCACATATGAATACGTGAGCCACGTCTGGCGTTTTCGCGACCGCTCGGGCGCCGAGCGCGCGGTGCGCGTGGCGGGGCGGCTGCATTCCAACAACGGCGACCTGCTCGCGGAAGTCGCGGCGCAGGGCGCGGGGGTGGTGTTCGAGCCGGCGTTCATCGTCGGGCCGGAAGTACGCGCCGGGCGCCTGGTGCCGCTGCTGCAGGACTTCGTGCCGCCGCCGGTGCCGATCTACGCGCTCTATCCGAGCCGCAAGCATCTTTCGGCGAAGGTGCGCCGCTTCGTCGAGTTCCTGGGCGAGCGCTTCGCGCAGGCGCAGGACTGGAGCACGGCGTGAAATGGTTTTTGCTCGCCCTCCTGCCGGTCTCGGCGCTCGCGGCCGAGCCCGACTGGCTGCTCGTCGCGCCGCAGCTCGTGGTCGCCGGGCAGCGCTTCGAGATCATCGTGGTGGCGCCGTACGAAGAGCAACTGCCGGACGAGATCGCGTTGCGCGTGAAGATCGATATCAGCGAGCTCGTCATCCCCGCGCAGGCGCAAGGCGCGGCGGAAGGTTCACGACGCAGGTACGCCGCAGCCATGCCGCCGCGCATTGGCGGGCCGGCGACGCTATCGCTCGCCGAGCGCGATTCCAACGAGATCGCGATCGTGATCGCGCGGCGCGACGAGATGCAGCGCCTGACCGGCCGGGGCCAGGCGGCCGAGGAACCGCCGCTCTCGGAAGAAGACCCGGTGTATTTCGTCGTCGGCGCGCGCGACGGCTGGAGCGGGCGCTTTCAGCTGTCGTTCAAATACCGTCTGTTCGACCCGGGAACCGGCTTCGGCGCCGAGCAGCCCTGGCTCGTCGGTTTCTATTTCGGCTTCACGCAAACCTCGCTGTGGGACCTCTCGGCGGAGTCGAAGCCCTTCCGCGACACGAACTACCGGCCGTCGTTCTTCTGGAAATGGCAGCGCACCGATGAGCGTACCTGGGTCGACGCGGTGCGCACGGGCTTCGAGCATGAATCGAACGGCCAGGGCGGCCCGAGCTCGCGTTCGATCAACACGCTCTTCGTGCGCCCGGAGTGGCGCTGGAGCGCGGGTCGCGGCGGCATGATCGAGTTCACGCCGAAGTTCTACACGTACCTGTCGAAGGGCGAAAACCCCGACATCCCGCTTTACCGCGGCTATGTGGATTGGCGCCTGCGCCACGATGTCGGCGGCCAGTGGATCACGACCGCCGTGGTGCGCACCGGCACGGCCGGCAAAGGCAGCCTGCTCCTCGACATGTCGCGGCGCACGCGCGACATCAAGGTGGGGCCGCTAAGCGGCTACCTGCACCTGCAGTTCTTCAACGGCTTCGGCGAGAGCATCCTGGATTACAACGTGCGGCGGAACACGCAGCTGCGGGTGGGGCTGGCGATCGTGCCCTAGAAAATCAGCGGTCTTCCATGCGCGGCGGGCGCCACGCCGCCGGCAGCGGGCCCGGCACGCGCAGCACGCGCAGCATGCGCAGCGCGCCTTCCTTGCGGCCTTCGCCGCTGCGGTAGTAGCCGGGCACGAGCACGGTCTCGTAGAAGCCCATGGCGCGATAGAAGCGCCGCGCGGCTTCGTTGCCGGCACGCAGCTCGAGATGGATGCTCGCGATGCCCGCGCAGCGCGCCGACTCGAGCATCCACTCGAGCATGCGCTGGCCGATGCCGGCGCGCCGATGCGAAGGGCGCACGGCGAGCAGCACGAGATGCGCGCGCTCCTCGCCGAACTCCATGATGGCGAAGCCGTTGACCGCGCCGCGCGCGGCGGCGGCGCCGGACTTGGCGTCGCAGCCGACTACCGCCAGCGTTTCGCGGTCGCGGATCGCGCGCATCACGCGCGATGCGTCATATTTCCACCCCAGCCCGGCCTCGATGAAGTCGCGCGACATCAGCGCGATCGCCTGCGAGTCGCGCGGCTCGGCCAGCCGGATGGTGATGGCCCGGGGGGTCATGACGCGATTGTGCCATGATCCGTCCTAAACTTGGCGCCATAGGGAAGGGAGACAAGAATGGCGGCGGTCAACCACGCAACAGACGAGCTGATCCCCGATCTCGCCGAAGAGATGAAGAGCCGTGCCGCGGGGAGCGCGGCGGCCAAACTCGAGCATTTCGGCGGCGCGGAGATCAGCCGTGCGCTCTCGCGGCTGAGCCCGGGCTTTGCCATGGATATCCTCGACGAGCTGCCGGCGGACGCGCGCGAGCGCGCGCTCGCTTCGGCGAGCGCCGAGCTGGCGCGTCAATGGCAGAGGAACGCCGCGTATCCGAAGGAGAGCATCGGCCGCATGATGGAGCCGGTGGTCGCGGCCTATCCGCCCGAGCAGTCGGTCGGCGCGACGATCGAGAAGCTGCGCGAGCTCGTCAAGAGCACCTTCATCACCTACATCTACGTCGTCGATGCCGCGGAGCACCTGGTCGGCATCGTGACGATGCGCGATCTGCTGTTCAGCGATCACGGCTCGACGCTGCGCAACGTGATGCTGCGCGATCCTTTCGCGTTGCCGGCCAACCTGCCGATGATGGACGCGATGAAACTGGTGCTCGACCGGCACTATCCGGTCTATCCGGTGATCGACGCCGACAAGCGCCTGGTCGGCCTCGTGCGCGGCCAGGGCATGTTCGAGGCGCAGGCGATCGAGATCTCGCTGCAGGCGGGCAGCATGGTCGGCCTCGAGAAGGAGGAGCGCCTCGCGACCTCGCCGGGTAGGAGCCTCAAGATGCGCCACCCATGGCTGCAGTTGAACCTGCTCACCGCGTTCCTCGCGGCCGCGGTGGTCGGAATCTTCCAGGACACTATCGACCGGCTGGTGATCTTGGCCCTCTTCCTGCCGGTGCTTGCCGGTCAGTCGGGCAATACCGGCTGCCAGGCGCTCGCGGTGACGCTGCGCGGCATGACGCTGGGCGAGCTAAAGCCGGGCGCAGCGCGGCCGCTGGTCGCGAAGGAAGCCTGGCTCGGCGCGATGAACGGCGCGGGCGTCGGCGTCATGGCCGGCCTCGGCATGTACATCACCGCGACCGGCCAGCACCTCGAGCAGGCGATGATGCTTGCCTTCGTGGTCCTGCTCGCGATGATCGGCTCGTGCATCGCGAGCGGCCTATCGGGCGCGCTGGTGCCGCTCACGCTCAAGCGCATGGGCTTCGATCCCGCGACCGCGTCGAGCATCTTCCTCACCACCGCCACGGACGTAGTGAGCATGGGCATGCTCCTCGGGCTCGCGACGATCCTCGTCCGCTAAACGCAGAATTTAGAAGTTCCGGGACGGAGCCCGAACCAATTCGGGGACAGAGCCCATAATAGTTCGGGCTCCGTCCCCGAATTCCTAGA
This sequence comes from Burkholderiales bacterium, assembly GCA_036506355.1. GTDB lineage: Bacteria > Pseudomonadota > Gammaproteobacteria > Burkholderiales > SG8-39 > SCGC-AG-212-J23. The sequence continues at coordinate 1,406 of DASXRW010000589.1, read as the reverse complement.
TGTAAATCATCTTGCGCGTCATGCCGCCGTCGAGCACGTAGTTCTGGCCGGTGGCGAAGCCGGCGGCATCGGAAAGCAGAAAAGCGACCAGCTCGGCGACGTCCTCCGGGCGGCCGACGCGGCCGACCGGGTGCTGCGCGTGGTCGCGCTTTTTCACTGGAACGTGAGCGATCCAGCCGGGGCTGATGCAGTTGACGCGTACCTGCGGACCCAGGCTCAGCGCGAGCGCGTGCGTGAGGGCGACGAGGCCGCCTTTGCTCGCCGCGTAGGCCTCGGTGTCGGGCTCCGACTGCAGCGCGCGCGTCGACGCGATGTTCACGATCGCGCCGCGCACACGGCGAAGATGCGGTGCAGCATGCTTGGTCATCAGGAACGCGCCGGTGAGATTGACGCCGATGCGCCGGTTCCACTCAGCGAGCGCGAGCTTCTCGACCGGGCCGTTGCCGGGCGAGGCGATGCCGGCGTTGTTGATCAGTGCGTCCAGCCGCCCGAAGCGCTTCACGACCCGCCGCACGCAGGCGCGCACCGAAGGCTCGCGCGAGACGTCGCAGCGGATGAAAGTCATGCCGGTTTTGCGCCCGGCTTCGGCGTCGCGGTCGGCGATCGCCACCCGGTAGCCGCGCTCGGCGAGCAATGCCGCGGTGGCTCTGCCGATGCCCTGCGCGCCACCCGTGACCAGAGCGGCCTTTTGAGAGTATTCTCGCGGCATTAAGGAAACCTCGCGGAGCCTCGCGATTCTATCGGGCCGGGATAGGGGGATCGAGCGATGCAAGTCAAAGAAATCCTGCGCGTGAAAGGCAACCGTCTGCTCTCCATCGAGCCCGCGGGGCGCGCGGCCGACGCCGTCGCCACCATGGCGAAGGAGAACCTGGGATCGCTGGTGGTGATCGACCAGGGCCGCGTGGTCGGCATGCTGACCTTCCACGAGCTGCTGCAGGCGGTGGCGAAGCGCTCGGGCTCGCTCGGCGAGGTGCGGGTCGCCGACATCATGGTGCGTGATCCCGTGACCGCGACGCCGGAGATGGAAGTGAACGACCTGCGCCGCACGATGCTCGAGAGCGGCGCGCGCTACCTGCCGGTGATGCAGGACGGCAAGCTCCTCGGCGTGATCTCGTTCCGCGACGTCGCCAAGGCGGTGCTCGAAGAGCAGGATTTCGAGAACAAGATGCTGAAGGGCTACATCAAGAACTGGCCCGCGTAGCGCGTTTGTCCGGCAATACTTTCGGCGTCCTTTACTGCGTCACCTCGTTCGGCGAGTCGCACGGGCCGGCGTACGGCGGCGTGGTCGACGGCTGCCCGCCGGGCATGGAGCTCGCCGCGCCCGACATCCAGAAGGAACTGGACCGGCGCAAGCCGGGGAGTTCCAGGCATGTGACGCAGCGGCGCGAGTCCGACGCGATCGAGCT
>DASXRW010000588.1:0-7240 GCA_036506355.1 Burkholderiales bacterium | reverse complement strand
CCTACGGCGCGGATTATTCGCAGGGCGTAGAGAACGTCGGCTATGACGCGCTCGACGGTCTTGCCTCGCCGATTTTTCCACGCACCGTCAAGCTGCGCGACTTTCCCTGGAACGGCTGGCTCAACGTGGCCGCCCCGCAGCCGCCGTCGAACGCATGGAATCCCGTGGTCGGCGGTTTTGGCGACGCGTTCGGTCGTCTGGTGTGGGCCGCGCTCGCCGACTCAGCGTTCCTGCCCTCACCGCATGGCGACGGCTGGATCGAGAACCGCGTGAGCGCCTCCGTCGAGAGAAGCGCAAAGCCCTTCGCGGTCCCCGAGGACGCGCTCTTTTCCCCTGCAGGCAGCAAGACGGCCAGATTGCGCATCGTCTATCGCGTGCGCAACTCGGCGTTCCACGACGGCACGCCGATGAGCGTCGCCGATCTGCTCTATGTCTATGCCTTCGCAGCGCATCCCGACGTTGCGCAGGCCACCGCGCTCGCGCGCGAGCGCCTGAAAGGCGTGCGCCCGCTGCGAGTGGAAACCGAGACGCTTGCGTTCGGCGAAGACAAGCTCACCTACGAAGTGCCGGTGATCGAGGTCTATCTCGACAGTTCCCGCGACGATGCGGCTGCAATCGCGCCGCCGTGGTCGACGCTGCCGTGGCATGCGCTCGCCTTGTTCGAAGAAGGTGCGCGGCGCGGCTATTTCCGGCTTTCCGCGTTCGATCCGGTGCGCGACGCCGAGGTTGTGCGCCGGCTCGCCGAGCTCGCGCGCGAGCTCGAAGCGCGCGCGTACATTCCACCTGCATTGGTATCCCGTGTGAATCCACAAGAAGCTCGCGCCCGCTACCGCCGGCTGCGCGAGTTCTATGCGGCGCACGGCCATTGGCTCGTCACCAACGGTCCCTACCTCCTTGAGCGCTGGGACGGGACGAAGGCGGTGCTCGGCGTCTTTCGCGATCCGAGTTATCCGAAGGGCATCGGCAGCTTCAATGCCTACGCTGCACCGCTCAAGGCCTATGTGACGCGCATCGAGACCCGCAGCTACGGCGCGGAGGTGCAGACCGAGACCGAGTGGCTGGAGCGCCTCGGGCGCGACGTGCGGATCGTGCGCGGCTCGTTCGCGCAAAGGCTCGCCGAGCGGCTCACGAGCCCGGGCCCACCCCCGGTGCCGGTCTGCCACTATTTGCTCATCGGTCGGGACGGAGCGGTGGCGAGCGCAGGCGCGGTGCAGGCTGCCAGCACAGGGACGTGCCAGCTCAAATTCAAGCGACCCAGCTACCGCCTCATGGTCGCCCCCGTACTGGAGGACAACGCAGCGAACGCAGCGATCAAGATCGTTCCCTGGGAGTAAACTGGGCCGCCGTACGACTGAGGAGGAGTTATGGACAAGGAAAGAGGGCAGGAGCGCCGCAGTTTTCTGAAGCAGTTCGGCGCCACGCTGGGCGCTGCGGGCCTCGGGGCCGCCGGGCTCCCGCACAGCGCAAATGCTGCGGTCAAACCCAAAGGCAACATCCCCGACAAAGCGCTCAAGGTCGGCCACATCACGTTTCTGACCGGGCCGGCTGAGTTGCTGGGCGGCCCCGGCCAGCGGGGACACGTCCTCGCCCAGGAAGAGATCAATGCGCAAGGCGGGCTCCTCGGCAAGCGCAAGATCGAGACGATTTTCGCCGACGAAGCCGCAGGCACCGACGCCAACGTGAAGGAACTGCGGCGCATGAAGCTCTCGGAGGGCATTAATCTCTTCACGGGAGTGATCTCGAGCGGCAACACGCCCGCCCTCGGGCCGGTGGCGGAAGAATTGAAGGTGCTGACTCTCTTCAACGACGGCTGCACCGACTTTCTCTTCGACAAGGCGGTGCCGAACCCGAAATACACCTTCCGCGTGACCAACATCCAGTCGGCGGACGGCGTCACTGCGGCCATCGGCGCCGCGACGCACTGGCCCAAGGCGCGGCGCATCGCCTCGCTGCAGCCCGATTACAGCTACGGGCGCAACGTGTTCGAGCACTTCGTGCTCGCGATGGGCAAGCTCTTGCCCGGGACGGAGGTTGTTTCCGAGTCCTGGCCGAAGCTGGGTACTACGGATTTCACGTCGCACATCACGAAGATCCTCTCGGCGAAACCCGATGTGCTGGTTGCCGGAGTGTGGGGCGGCGATTACGTCGCGTTCTACAAGCAGGCGCTGCGCTATGGCCTGTTCGACAAGATGAAGGTTGCCACCACGCTCGCCTTCGGCGGCACCCCGCACGCGATCGGCAAGGATCATCCCGAGGGCGTGCTCGCCGGCGTGCACGCGAATTATCACTTCCTCTATCCTTCCGCCGAGCGCTGGCCGATCAACAAGAGCTTCGTCGAGCGCTACTACAAGCGCTGGAAGGAATACCCGAGCTTCGAGTCCGATGGCGCCTACACCGCGCTTTACCTCTACAAACAGGCGGTGGAAAAGGCGAATCAGCTCGTCGGCGGCTGGCCCGACGACGACGCGATCATCGCCATGCTCGAAGGCGCGGGAATCGATGCGCCGGCGGGCTACCTCTATGTCCGCGCGGACAACCACCAGGGCTACAAGGATGCGGTGACGGGCTTGAGCAAGAACCTGCCGGGCTACGATTTCCCGGTCTGGGACGCTGCGAGCATCATCTCGATCCCCATCCGCAGCATCACCGCTCCGCCCAACTGGCCGAAGCCCGGCCAAGGACATAACGAGTCCACGGCCGCGGCCGACTGGATCAAGAAGACGTGGCCGACCGCGAAAGCGGCGTGACGCGCTAATCCTCGACGAACGCCGGAGCCGCTTCGCAGCCGAGGCGGCCCCGGCGGGGCGCGCAAGAAGAAAAGGCGATGGAAATCGTCGCGCTGCAGGTTCTGAATTCGCTGTTTTACGCGGCGGTGCTGTTTCTCATCGCCGCCGGGCTCTCCCTCATCTTCGGGGTGATGGGGATCGTCAACATGGCGCACGGCAGCTTCTACGCCCTGGGCGCCTACATCACCGCCTGGTCGGTGGCCGCCGCGGCGGGCGCGTTTGCGCCGGCGGCGCTCTTCATCTTTCTCCCCCTCGGAGCGATCGCAGTGGCGCTCATCGGCCTCGCGATCGAGCCGACGTTGATCCGGCCTTTCTACCGGCGGCCGGAGGAGTACCAGCTGCTCGTGACCTTCGGCCTGCTGCTGGTGCTCGACGACGTCATCCGGCTGGTGTGGGGCGGCACACCGCTGACCGCGAGCCGGCTGGTGGACTCCTTTGGGCTGGTTCAGGTCGGGGGACTGCCTTACCCCGTTTACAACCTGCTGATGATCGGAGTGGGCATCGCTGCGGCGGCTGCGCTGTGGGCGTTCGTGTACCGCACCAAGTTCGGCGTGCTGCTGCGCGCCACCGCGCAGGACCGGCGCATGGCCGCGGCACTCGGCATCGACGTCGGACGCATCTACGTCCTTGCCTTCGGCCTGGGCTGCTTTATGGCCGGGCTCGCGGGCGCGATCGTTGTGCCGAGCCAGGCCGCCGTGCTCGGCATGGGGGTGGAAGTGCTGGTCATAGCGTTCGTCGTGGTGGTGATCGGCGGCCTGGGCAGTCTCGAGGGCGCCTTGGTCGGCGCGCTGATCGTGAGCGCTCTGCGAACGATCACCATCCAGTTCTGGGAGGAATTCGAACTGGCTGCGCTCTACCTGATCGCCGCGATCGTGCTGCTCATCCGCCCCACGGGCCTGTTCGGTAGAAAAGCGTGAACCGGCGCCGCGCCGCGCTCGCCGCTTTCGTGCTCATCGTCCTGGCGCTCGTGCCGGCATTCGCGGGCACGTATCAGACGCAGCTCCTCACCTACGGCCTGACCCTCGCGATCGCCGCGCTCGGGTTCAACCTGCTGCTCGGCTACACGGGGCTCCTTTCGTTCGGCCATTCCGCCTACTTCGGCGCCGGTGCCTACGCCGTGGCGCTGATGATGCGCTATTGGGGAATCGCCTCGATGGAGCTCTTCATCCTCGGCGGGATCGTGTTCTCCGCCGCGCTAGCGGCGCTCTTCGGCGTGGTGTGCGTACGCCATACCCGGATCTTCTTCGCCATCCTGACGCTCGCGCTTTCGCAGGTGCTGTGGACGCTCGCCTACAAGTTCTTCTGGATCACCGGCGGCACGGACGGGCTGCGCGTGCCGTTCTCGAAACTCACCTTGCTCGGCGGCCTGGTCGACTTCCCGGGCGCCGACGCGTTCGCGAGATTCATCAGCTTCTACTATTACTACGTGCTCGTGGTGTTCTGCGTGTGCGTGGCGCTGATGTGGCTGATCGTGCATTCGCCCTTCGGCAAGACGCTGCAGGCGATCCGCGACAACGAGACCCGGGCGCGCTTTCTCGGCGTGCGCATCTGGCGCTATCGCTGGCTCGCGTTCCTGGTGTCGGGCATCTTCACCGGGCTTGCCGGCATCCTCTGGGTGCCGCTCAACGGGCTCACCACCCCCGACATCCTGTACTGGCCGCAGTCGGGCAAGATCGTGTTCTTCGCCGTGCTCGGGGGCTTCCGCAATTTCTCGGGCCCGATCGTCGGGGCGGTGATCTTCAACTACCTCGAGGTCTACGCCATTGCCGCCACCGAGTACTGGCAGCTCATGCTCGGGGCAATCCTGATCATCCTGGTGACCTTCCTGCCCGCAGGAATCGTCGGCTCGGCGGCGCGACTCGGTGAGCGGTTCAAGCGCAAGGAGAGAGCGTCGGCGTGACGCTGTTGAGAACAGAGAAGCTCAAGAAGCACTTCGGCGAGACGCACGCCGTCGACGGCGTCGATTTCATCGTCAACGAAGGCGAGTTTCTTTCGCTCGTCGGCACCAACGGCGCGGGCAAGACCACGCTCGTCAACCTGATCAGCGCCTTCCTCGCCCCCGACAGCGGGCGGATCTTCATCGGCGATCGCGACATCACCACCGCGACGGTGCACGAGCGCATCCGCGCGGGCATCGCGCGGAGCTTCCAGCTCGTGAACCTGTTCGACGATCTCACGGTGCTCGACAACGTGGCGCTCGCGATCTTCGCGCGCGAGCGCAAGACCCAGCGCATCCTCGCCATCGCGGAACGCGATGCCGCCGTGACCGGGGAAGCCTCCAAGCTGCTCGGCGAGTTCGGCCTGCAGGCCAAGTCGGACTCGCGCGCGGGAGGACTGGCGCAGGGCGAGAGGAAGCTCCTCGACGTGGCGGTCGCCTACGCGCTGCGCCCGAAGCTCCTGTTCCTCGACGAGCCGACGAGCGGCGTCAGCACGCGCGACAAGGCACGGATCATGGATACCGTGTCCGCGGTGGTGCGCGGCGGCGGCATCACGGCGGTGGTGATCGAGCACGACATGGACGTGGTGTTCAAGTACTCCGATCGCGTCGTGGTGATGCACGAAGGCAGGTTCCTCGCCGACGGTCCGCCCGAGGAGATCCGCCGCAACAGCGACGTGGCCAGGTACCTGCTCGGGACCGACGTCTGATCATGCTCGAAGTGAAAAACATCGAGGCTTGGCGTGGTCCAGCGCAAGTGCTGCACGGCGTCTCGCTGAGCGTGCGCGAACACGAAGTGGTGTGCCTGGTCGGGCGCAACGGCGCCGGCAAGACCACCACCATGGAAAGCATCATGGGCTTCGTGCCGGTGAGCTCGGGCCAGATCCTGTTTCACGGCGAGGAGGTCACTTCGCTGCCGGTGCACCAGCGCGCGCTGCGCGGGATGGGCTACGCGCCCGAAGGCTGCGAGATCTTCCCGGAGCTCACGGTGGCGGAGAACATGATGATCAGCCGCTGGATGTCTGCAAAAGCCCACCGCAGGCTGGAGAAGCTCGCCAGCGAGAATATCGAGGAGCGCGTGTTTTCCATATTTCCGGAGGTGCGCGAGCTGCTGCGCCGCCAGGGGATGAACCTGAGCGGCGGCCAGCGCAAGATGGTCGCCATCGCGCGCGGCATCGCGCTCGCCCCGACGCTCCTGCTTCTCGACGAGGCGTTCGAGGGGCTCGCGCCGGTGGTCGTCAAGCGCTTTCGCGATGCGGTGCTCAAGATCGAGGATCTCGGCATCTCGCTCCTCATCGCCGAATCGAACCTCGTCAACGCCGCGCGCATCGCCGACCGGCTCTACGCGATCGACCGCGGCGAGATCATTTTCGAGGGCAAGCCGGAACAGGCGCTCGACGACGAAAGCGTCATGAAGGCGCTGCGCGGCTGAGCGCGCGCCGCAGCTCAGTATGTACGTTGCCGAACCGACAGCGCGGTGCTCGGCGCGCAGAATCGCCGGGACCATGGCCAGATCTCCGCGCCAGGGTGGAGGCAATGTCAATGAAACCGGAAACTGAAGTGAAGGTTAAGTACGGAGTTTGGGGCCTGATTCTCGGGGCAGCGGGCACGATGATCGTCGGCTTCAACTGGGGAGGTTGGGCAACCAGGGGCGCTTCCGAGCAGATGACTGAAGCGGCGGTGCTGACGACCCGGTCGGCGATCTGCGTCGCCCAATTCACCAAGGCGCCGAACGATCAAAAAAGGCTCAAGGAATTGAAGGCGATCAGTTCCTGGGAACGGGCTGCTTTCATTGAAAAAGGCGGCTGGGACAAGATGCCCGGGGAAGAAAAGGCCGGCTTTACCGTGGCCCGAGCATGCGCCGACGGGCTTGGCGTTCTGATGGAGAAATAGCCTGCTGTTCCCGGGCGTGTTCGACCTGCCGGGGTGGGGCTACCTGGCAGGGGCCTTGGCGTTGGCTCGCGTCACCATCTTCGCCGTTACGGTATTCCTGCATCGCCACCAGGCGCACCGCGCGCTCGAACTGCATCCGGCGGCGAGCCATTTCTTCCGCTTGTGGCTGTGGCTGACGACCGGCATGCGCACCCGGGAATGGGTCGCCGTCCACCAAGCACCACGCGCGCTGCGAGACTGCCGACGATCCGCACAGCCCGGCGATCCTGGGAATCAACCGCCGATGGCCACGCAGGAGCAGCTCGTCGGGCGGCTTCAGGACTGGTGCCAGCGCGCCGAGGCAAGCGGGATCGTTCCGCTGGCCGAGTTTTCCCGCCGCCTGCGCTCCTATGCGTAGGTCTTGAAGGGGCGAGGCGGAACGAAGCGAAGCGTGACCAGCGTCGCGAGCGTCCAGCCGACGTAGGCGGCGGTGAACACCCATTCTGGCGCCTGGTAGTAGAGCAGGTAGCGCACCCAGCGGCCGATGAACGATTCGGGGCGCAGCCCGCCGCGGACGATGTCTTCCCAGATGGTGAGGGGGCACGCTATGCCGAGCAGCGCCTCGCCGGCGACGAACGCGATCGCG
>DASXRW010000587.1:0-6147 GCA_036506355.1 Burkholderiales bacterium | reverse complement strand
GCGCCAGCCGGTCGCGAACCAGGAAATGGGTGGCGTGCCTTATGTGGTCTTCGCCAAGCCGGGCATGGCCTCGCCGCTCGACCGCGAGCGCATCGACGAGGGCCGCGAGATCGCCGCGGCGACCGCGTTCGATCGCCGGCTGGAGGGCGGAGTACTCGAGTTCGTCGAGCGCGGCGGCCGCATCGTCGACACGCGCACCGGTTCCGAATGGAACGTTCTGGGCGAAGCGGTTTCAGGACCGCTCAAGGGCAAGCGCCTGGCGCCGCTCGAGAGCGGCGTGCACTTCGCCTTCGCTTGGCTCGCCTTCAATCCTGATAGCGAGATTGTGCGTTCACCGTCCAGTCATAGTCGATGAACTCCACCTCGTAGTCGTCGGGAATGGCGGCACTTGCGTAACGGTTGATATAGGCGATGAGCGTGGGGCTCTTCGCCAGAAAGTCTTCGCGATAGAACTTGAGGATGCTCGAGACGCGCACCAGCTTGCGCTCGGGCAGCACTTCCAGATTGCGCCGCTCGGCGAAGAACTCGCGCGCCTTCCCGTCGAGCAGCTTGTCCAGGCCCTGCGGCCGGAAAGGCTCGCGCGGCAGCCGCGGGCAGCTCACCGACATGCAGTTGAGCGCGAAGTGCACGCGCTCATCGCCCAAGGGCCGGATGACGTCGTTCTCGAGCGTGTAGAGCGACATCCGTTCGCCGCCCACGGGAAAGCGCTTCACGCCGAAGAACACGAACCGCTGCACCGCGCCGAGCCGTTGCGGGAAACGGGAGTCGACGACGTTGAACATCGCGAGCGCGTTGTAGGCGTTGAGGTAATAGGCGAGCTGCGCGTCCCTGCCCGCAAATGAAGCCGGAGCCGAGCGCGGACTGGTCTGCGCTACATAGCCGAGGAACGAGTCGAGCTCGGCTCTGGCGCCGGCCAGCGCGCGAAAATCGACTTCGCCGCGATCGTTGACGTGCCGGGCGAGGACCCGGCCCCAGTGCTGATAGGGATCAGCCGGCTGGCCGGCGGTGATCGCCGAGATCATCATCGCCCAGACGAGGACCCACCATTTCATCCGGGGATTAGACCGTCGCCGCCGGCTGGTCCTTACCGCGCTGCAGCGTGCTTCGGTTTGCGCAGCGCCATGTACGCGCCGCCGGCGACGAGGCCGAACACCGTGTGCGCAAAGGCGCTGATCCAGTTCTGCACCATCTGGAACCACGGAAACAGGGCCGGCGCGATGAGATAAAAGTTGACGACGTAGATCGCGATGCCGAAGAGCGCGCCGATCGCGAGCCCGCCCGCCCGGTCGAAGCGGTGCACGAGCCAGCCGACGATGAGGCCATAGACGACGGAAAGCATCATGTGGATCACCATCGCCGTCGTCATGATCTTCGCGGTGAACGGCGCGTAGGTATCGGGCCGGGGCAGCACGTCCTTGCCGAGCGCCATCGCCGCGATCATGTGCGGCGGCGCCCAGGGGCTCTCGCCCATGAAGAGCGAGACCATTCCCATTTCGAGCATCATGAACACGACGCCGGCGATCACGCCGGCCCACGCGGCGGCGCTCCAGTCGGTCGCGCGGTGCAATTCGTCGTGCGGCGCAGTCATTACGAGAGGCATGGCGGCCTCCTTCAGATGGAGATTTTGAATAGACCGGCCGAAGGCCGCAGACCTTACGGCAAGCGGCGAAAAGATCGCCTTGCCCGCCGGTGCGGCCGAAGGTAATTTCTCCCAGGCGTTGTGGTTCAGGAGGATCCATGGACGTCGCGGCGAGGGTTCGGTTGCCGTTGCTGCTGCTGCGCATCGGCGTGTTCATCGTCATGCTGATGTGGACGCTGGACAAGTTCGTGCGCCCGGGCCACGCCGCCGGCGTGTATAAGAAGTTCTACCAGCTCGACGTGAGCGCTTCGCCGGTCTTCTATGTGCTCGGTGCGCTCGAGCTCGTGCTGCTCATTTTGTTTGTGACCGGAACGGCGAAGCGCTTCAGCTACGGCGCGGTGCTGCTGCTGCACGCCGTCTCGACGTTCTCGTCTTACCGGCAATATCTGCAGCCGTTCGACAACCTGCTGTTCTTTGCCGCCTGGCCGATGCTCGCGGCGTGTATCGCGCTCTATCTGCTGCGCGACCTGGACACGCTCTGGGCGGTCCCCCGAAGGCGACTACCAGCACCTCTGGCCCGCCTTGGATAAGGTCGGGCCTTTTTACGGCGACGCGGCGGCCTGTTTCACGAGCTGCTCGAGCACTTCGTAGGCTTGCGCGCCGGCCACGCCCTGTCCGCCGGCGACGAATGTGGGTACGCCGGTGACGCCGTACTCGCGCGACTTCTGCCAGTCCGCGTCCACCGCTGCCTTGAAGCTTCGCGTGCGCAGCACCTCGCGCGCCTGGTCGTCGGCCAGGCCGACGCTCTCGGCGATCTGCACCAGCGCCTCGGGATCGCTGATGTTGCGCGCATCGACGAAGTAGGCGCGAAACAGCGCGTCGTGGATCGCGTCGCCGCCCGGCTGAGTGTCCGCCCATTTGCCGAGCTCCTGTGCGAGGCGGCTGTTGTACGTCATGGTGCGCTCGCCGTAGGGCAGGCCCTCTGCGGCCATGCGCGCGCGCATCTGCGCCTGCATCTTGGGGATGTCGTAGCCGCGGCCGGCGAAGAGCTCTTGCAGGCTGCGGCCTTCGGCCGGTGTTTCCGGATGCAGCGGGAAATGCACCAACTCGACCCTTACGCCGTGTTCTTTCCTGAGCCGCTCAATACGCACGGTACTGAGATAGCACCAGGGTCAGACGTAGTCGCTGAAGACCTCGAGGACGACGGGTTCGCTCATGGCGCCGAGCTTACCGCGATTCGCGGTGAAACGCTCCGGCGCGTTCGTTGCGCATCCTCGCCTGCGCCGGTAGTCTCGCCTCATCTGGAGGATGACCATGAGTCCTGGCGAATACAATTACAGCGAATTCGTCGCTTCACCGCAGGAGTTCAACGACTTCGCCGTGCATGCGCCGAAGGTGACGATGCGCGCGCCGTCGTTTGCGCTGGAGGACCTGGCGACCGGCCGCAAGGTCGAGATGCGCGAGCTCTGGAGGAGCGAGATCGCACTGATCGAGTTCGGCTCCTTCACCTGACCGTTCTGCGCGATGGCGGCCGAGTCGATGGAACGGCTCGCTGACCAGTACGCGACCCGGGCCGTGCGCTCGGTCTTCATCTACACGCGGGAAGCCCATCCCGCCGAGAACTACCGTCATCACCGCTCAATGGACGACAAGCGTCACCACGCGCGCGCGTTCGTCGAGCATTCGAAGGTGCGCCGCCAAATCCTGCTCGATGACCTGCAAGGCACGGCGCACCGCGCCTACGGCATGCTGCCCAACATGACCTGGATCATCGGCCGCGGCGGCATGATCCATTACAAGTCGGCGTGGACGAGCGAAGCGGACGTAGTGGATGCGCTGGAAGGCGTGCTCGACTTCCATGCGAACCGCGCGAAGCAGAAGTGGGTCGCCTTCTACAGCGAGCGCGTCGCGTGGAGCCCGCGCGACATGCGCGTATTCAAAGCGGGGCTGGAGCGCAATGGGCCGCAGGCCGTGGCCGACTATGAGCGCATGATCGAGGCGACCAAGGCCTCGCGCACTGCGCCGAGCGAGGAGATCGGGCCGCGCATTCCCGGTAACTACTACAAGACCGAGGACGAATCGTCGAAGCGCTGATTACTTCTTCGCCTGCGCCTCGTAGAAGTTGATGAGCTTCACCACGTCGGCGGCGTCGATGCGTCCGAGCGGCCCGGAGCTGTAGCTCGAGGCGATGACCTTGCCGTCGCGCCCGACGATGAATTCCGAGGGCTGGACGATGCCGCGGCGCTCCTCCCACCACGCGCCGATCTGATCGGCCTGCTCGCGCGTCACGCCATAGGCGATGGGAGAGCCGACCTCCGCGGCCACCTCTTTAGCCTTGTCGAGCGGATCGACGCTTGCGGCAACGACCTTCGCACCGACCGCCTCGAGCGCGCCGCGTTCCCTGCCGAAGCCGGCCAACTGCCGGCGGCAGTACGGTCACCAGTGACCGCGGTAGAAGAGGATGACCTTGTACTTGGCGTCGATGCCGTCGGGCAGCTCGAGCGAGCTGCCGTCGGTGAGCTTGAGCGTCAGCTTTGGAAACGGATCGCCTGCGTTCAGTTTTGCGGCCATGGTTAATCCCTCACTGTTGCTGCACGTTCCACACTTCCTTGAGCTCGATGCCCGCGGCACGGAACACCTTCGACACGGGGCAGAACCTGTGAAGATCGCGCTTCACCTTTTCGACCGCCGCTTCGTCCGCGCCGGTGACGAGATCGATGGTGAGCGTAACGCTCGGAAAGGGCACGTTTACTTCCTCGGCGAGCGTGACGCCGCGCCGGTCGAACTGCGCCTCGAGCTTTACGGTCAGCGAATCGATGTCCACGCCGTTCTTTTCGGCCACCTTGTGTGTGATGACGTTGGTGCAGCCGATGAGCGAGGCCATCAGCGTCTCCGTGGGCGTGAGCCCCTGGTTGGTGCCGCCGCGCTCGGCCGGCTCGTCGATCGTGCTCTTGAGGTCGCGCACCGAAACATCGGTACGAGAATGCGATGGGCATTTGCCATCGAGCTTCATCGTGACGACTGTTTTTGCCTTTGGTGCGATCGTGGCCATTCCGGGTCTCCTCGCTCTGCGGTTCGATGATTCCCGATTATCTGCTTCCGGACGCGTCCCTTCGCCGTTTTCGTGGAATGCTCGACGATGAGCCGCGGCGGCGGCCGCTGCTCGAGCGCGCCAGTCAGCGGATTCCAGAAGCCGACGGGCAGCGGCAAAGGTTTCAGCAGCTCGGCGTCGCGCACGGCGTTGTGCCGGCACATCGAGACCGGACCTTCGCTCGTCGCCACGGCGAACACGCAGGCGTCGATGCGCTCCTGCTCGAGCCGGCCGGCATCCATGAAGTTGTGGACGAAGAAGGTGAGCTTGCGCACTCGCCCGCCGCCCGCCAGCAGATCGCCCTTCATCTGCCAGCCCTTGCGCGCTAGCCAGCCGATCGCGTGCAGCAGAAACGCCGGGCGCCGCAGGCCGTGGGCGAGCAGCACGAGCGCCGAGCGGCGCCAGCTCAGCCGATCTATGGGCAGCGCCGCGGTCTCCGCCATGAACCGCGCGATGAAGGCGCTCTCATCGAGCGCGTCGTAGGCCATGCCGTTCACGATGAGTGCGAGCGCATAGCGGTTGCAGCGCGCATGGCCGACGCGCACTGCGTCGAAGTCGAGCGCCGTGCCCGCGCCGCGCCTGATCTGCTCGGCGACATTGTCCGGCGTAACGAGCGCGCCGCGCGCGCCGAGCACGCCGCGACCGGTATCGGCCTGCAGTTGGAACGAGGCGAGCCGCACGGCACCACTGCGGCTCACGAAATAGCGCACGAGCGCCGGCAGCTCGTCGTAGTTGGCATCGTGCACCGTGGTGTTGAAGTACACCGCGAGCGGCAGGCCACGCGCGCGCTCGATGTAGTCGTCGCGCAGCGCGTTCAGCTCCGCTTCGCTCGCGTAGCCATTGCGTTGCTGCGTCGTATCGACGTGGAACGCGACTTCGCGCAGCCCGGCGTCGCAGAGCTGCGCCAGTAGCGACCGGCTCGCGCGGATGCCGTTGCTGAACAGCGCGGGACGCAAGCCCGCTTCGACCGCGCGCTGCACGATGGCGACCAGTTCGGCGCGCGGCCTGAGCGTCGGTTCGCCGCCCGTAATCTGCACGTTGGTCCCCGCGCCGTAGCGCCGCGCGATGTCGTCAATGCGCCGAAATAGCTCCTCCAGCGGCAGGTCCTTCACCGCCTGCGAGCTCTCCGAGAGATAGCACAGCGTGCAGTCGAGATTGCAGCGCTGGGTGATCTCGAGCGCGAGGCAGCCGACCGGCACGGCGCGGCCGACGAGCTGCGCGCCCGACCACTGGCCGCTCGCCGCCATCGCGCTTCGCGCGCGCTGCAGTGCGTCCGCCACTATCCGGGGAGTGCGATCAGTGCTTCCGCCACCTCGAGGAGGCTCGCGCCCTGCACATCGGGGGGCTGCATCGCGGCGTGGTAGGCCTTGTCCTGGCGCTTGACCCACGCCCCGCACAGGCCGGCCTGCTTCGCGCCGTGCACGTCCCACGCGTGCGCGGCGACGAGCGCGAGGCGCGCGGGCTCGACGCCGATCGT
>DASXRW010000586.1:0-29485 GCA_036506355.1 Burkholderiales bacterium | reverse complement strand
GCCTTTTTTTCGTCACCGTCGGCATGCTGCTTGATCTCAAGCTCGTGACGGCGCACGCCGGGCTGGTGGTCGCGCTCGCCATCGTGCTGGTGGGCGGCAAGCTCGCGCTGGTCGCGGGCTTGTCGAAAGCCTTCGGCGCGGCCGGTGGCACCGCCTTGCGCGTCGCGCTGGCGCTCGCGCAGGGCGGCGAGTTCGGCTTCGTGCTGCTGCCCTTGGCGGCGGCGGCCGGGCTGCTGCCGGACGCGCTGGCGCAGGCGGTGCTCGCCGCGATGATCCTGTCGATGCTCGCCGCGCCCTTCGTCATCGCGGCGAGCGATGCGATCGTGATGCGCATCTCGGGCTCGGAATGGATGCTGCGCTCGCTCGAGCTGCATCGCGTCGCGGCGCAGGCGATGAGCGTCGAGCGGCACGTCGTCGTGCTGGGCTACGGCCGTAACGGCCAGCGTCTCGCCCGGCTGCTCGATGCCGAAGGCGTGCGCTACGTGGCGCTCGACCTCGACCCGGAGCGCGTGCGCGAGGCGGCGCTCGCCGGCGAGAGCGTGGTATTCGCCGACAGTTCGCGTCGCGAGGCGCTGATCGCCGCAGGCATCGCGCGGGCGGCGGCCGCGGTGGTGACGTTCGCCGACGTGAACGCGGCGCTGCGGGTGCTCGCGCACATCCACGCGCTCAACCCCGCCGTGCCGGTGATCGTGCGCGCGCGCGATGAAGCCGACATCGCGCGGCTTACCGAAGCCGGCGCGACGGAAGTCGTGCCGGAGGCTTTCGAATCGGGCGTAATGCTCGCCTCGCACACGCTGGTCGTCGTCGGCGTGCCGCTCAGCCGCGTGATGCGCCGCGTGAGCCAGGTGCGCGACCAGCAGTACAGCCTGCTGCGCGGCCTTTTCCCCGGCGGCAGCGATGAGCGTGAAGGCGAGGCGGTGGCGCGACTGCACGCCGTGACGCTCGAGGCCGGTGCGCATGCCGTCGGCCGGCTGCTTTCGGAGATGGACCTCGGGGTGCAGGTACGAGCGGTGCGCCGGCCGGCCGCGCGCCTGAGGCTCGCGCCCGCGCAGGCCGGTGCGCTGCAGGCGGGCGATATCGTGGTGCTGCTCGGGGAGCCCGAGCGGCTGCTCGTGGCGGAGGAGAAGCTGCTGCGCGGCTAGGCAAAAAAAAGCCGGCTCGCGCCGGCTTTTCGAAGAAGAAATCCGCTTACAACGCGCGGCAGATCACATAGACGTTGGTCCCGGTCTCTGCGTAGGCCGTGCCCGCAGTCGTCGCAACGTCGGGGTTCGGAGCGGTTTGCGCTTGTGCGCGCACCGTGCCGGCGTTCGGCACGCCGTCGTCCATCTGCGTGTCGGCGGCAATCGCGATCTTGTCGGGCAGATTCGCCGAGCAGATGATGATGCCGACGAAACCATTGCCCGCGGCATCCTTCAGCGCCGGAGCAGGCGTCGCGGCCGCATCGCCGGTCTGTACGCCGATCATGCCGCTCAAGGCGTTGAACGGCTGCTGATCGCCGACGCCGGAGACGAAACCGGCGCGCCGCAGGTGATCCCACCAAAGGCGCGATTCGTCCGTAGCGGTGCCGCTGTTGTACTTGCCTGCGATCTGGCCGTTGCCGCTGCCGGCAGTCGCGCCGGTCCACCGGCCGGTCGTGGTGCCACAGTTGCCAGTCAACACGGTGCCGCCGGCGCAGGGGTCGTCGCCCGGGATCTTCTTGTAGCGGTCAACATAGCCGTGATAGGCGGCGGAAATGCCGGAAAAATCGGCGATTACGTTCTTGATCTTGGCTTGGGTAATCATTTCCTGGCCCTTCAGGATGCCGCCGAGCAGCAGCCCGATGATGACCAG
The DNA here is from genome assembly GCA_036506355.1 of Burkholderiales bacterium. Classification (GTDB taxonomy): domain Bacteria; phylum Pseudomonadota; class Gammaproteobacteria; order Burkholderiales; family SG8-39; genus SCGC-AG-212-J23. Next base: position 27,655 of record DASXRW010000586.1, on the reverse strand, counting down.
CACGATGGCGATCTCGACCAGCGTGAAGCCTTGTGCCTTGTGCATTGATTTCATGTTCCCTCCCTATGACGCCCCACTATGAGCAAGAGCTATGCCTACAGTAACACATATTCTAAACAAAGGCTTACAGAAGAGTGTGCAAGCCAATTCGTCGAAGTGTCGACAAAGCTGTCCAGCCCCCGACAGTCATTCGGCCTGCCTTGCGGCGAGCCGACGTTCCAGTTCCTCGAGCCGCCGCCTTAAGAAGCGAGCCTCCGCCGGATCGTGGATGGCGCCGCTTTCGAGCATGCCTCCCAGCAGGATGCGCGCGGCCTCGAGTTCGTTCATGTCCTCGAGAATGAAGATCTCCATCTGCTTCGCCCACAACGGCACACGGGCCGCGCGCGTGTGGCGTTCGATCGCGGCAGCGTAGCGGCGCGCGAGTGGCAGGTCCTTCAGGCGGTGCTTGGCGAGCAGCGCCGCGTGCGCGAGCCAGGGCCAGCGCCGATCGGGGTCGGCGAAGAATTCGCGGTAGACGAACTCGAGCGCGATGCGGCTGCGCGAGGGGTCCGGATTCTCCGCGTAGATGCGTGCCGCGGCGAACAGCGGATATTCGCTGCGCGGATCGAGCTCGAGGATCGCCTGCAGCCACTCGGTCAGGCGCACATAGTCGAGCCTGCCGTAGGAATTGGCGTTCGTGCCGCCATAGTCGTAAGCCTGGAGATAGAGCATCGTGAGCCGCGCCGTCGCCTGCGGCTCGCCGAAGCTCGCGAGCCTGAGCGCCGCTACGCTCGGCGGCGGGGGCAGATCGGCCGCCACGGGAGGCCCTGGTAACTGCAGTGCGCGCATGGCGATCTGCCCGGCGAGGCTGGCGGCAAGCGCGAGCCAAAGCCAGGCAGGAACGGCCTGCAGGGGCCGCTCATCGCGCGTCATGTCGCCCTGCGTTCGAAGTCGAAGACGCCCGCTGCTGCAAGAAGCAGCGCATAAAGCAGTACGCCAGCCAGGCCGAAAGCATAAGCGCGCCATTCCGGCAGTCCATAGAGCAGCCACTCGGCGCGCGTCACACCATCGAGCGCCGGCAGCAGGAGCGCGAGCGCGTCGACGGCACGCCGGGCGAGCTCGTGCGCAAGAGTTTCTTCGGCCAGGGGGCCGGCGGCGATCGCCTGCATGGCGCTCACCGAGCGCGCGAGGAAATAAAGGCCGGCGGTGGCGGCGAGCGCGGGCACGAGTTGCGCCAGCGTCATGGCGAAGAAGAGCGCCGCTGCGGCGACCAGCACGAGCTCGCAGCCGAGCGACAAGGACCAGCAAGCGACCGCGGCTGGCGCGGCCCACAGCAGCAAGGGCAGGGCAAACGCCAGGGCGAGGATGGCCGCACAGGCGGCGAAGCCGGCAAGCCGTCCCAGGTACTGCGTGGCGCGCGACCACGGCAGCGAGAGCATCAGCTCCAGGCGCTTGTCGTCGATCTCGCGGCGCACGCTCGCGATCACCTGCGCGGCGATGATGAACACCGCGCAGACTCTCAGCACGGCCGCGACCACGGCCGCCTGCAGCATGCGGCTTTCCGTGACCGCGAGCTGCGAAAGAAACGCGCCGAGCCCAAGGCCGGCGCCGACGCTCAGCAGCGCGAGCCAGAGTAAGCCGCCGCGGCGCGCTTCCAGGAGTGCAAGACGGGCAAAAATGGCCGCGGGCATGCGTTCGTTTGTAGACTAGTCGCGAACGCCATGCAACAACCAGCCAGCCTCCAGGAAGCGGTCTTCGCGCGCCTCGCCAACGCGACCTGGAGCTTCAGCCAGCACTACTGGCGGCTGGTGGCGGTCGCGATGCTGCTGCTGCTGCATATCGCGGTGTTTCGCGGCGTCGCGGACCCGTGGGCGCGCGCGCTGCTGCTTGCGCACCTGGGCCTGCTGCTGCTGTGGCAGCCGTTCCTGCGCGCCGAGCAGCGCGTCTCGCCGGCGCAGGGCGTGATTCTTTCGCTGGTCGCCTGCACCGTGATGCTGCGCCTCGACTGGTGGCTGCTCGCGTTCTGGGTCGTGATCATCGCCGGCCTGGTGGGCGGCAAGGTCTATCAGCATCACGCGAAATGGCAGCGCCGCTGCTACCTGGTGATGCTCGGCTACCTGCTCGCGCTGCTCGCGGTGGCGATCCTCCCGGAGATCGCGCCGCGCCGCGAGATCAACGCCGAGACGCGGCACGTGGCGGAATACGTGCTGCCGCTCGCCTTGGTGCTGATCGCGCTGTTCCCGGCGGAGCCGGAAGCGACCGAAAGCGCGCAGATCATCGATTTTTTCTACAGCGTCTTCCTGATGCTCGTGCTGGTGGTGGTGATCCTCGGCAGCTTCACCTTCATGACCCTCACGCGCACGAGCTATCTCGAGGCACTGACCTACACCGTGTTCCTCACCGCCGCGGCCGTGCTGCTGGTCGGGCTGGCTTGGAATCCGCGCAGCGGTGGCGGTCTCGGCGTTTTCTTTGCGCGCTATCTCTTTTCCATCGGCCTGCCGGTGGAGCGCTGGCTGCAGGTGTTGGCCGAGCTGCTGCAGGTCGAGGCGCGGCCGGAGCGCTTTCTCGAGCAGGCCATCACCGCGCTGGCGCGGCTGCCTTCGGTTTCGGGGGTCGCCTGGCGCGCGGGCGAAACGCACGGCGAGCGCGGCGAGCGCACCCCGAACCGGGTCGAGTTCTCCAACGGCGAGCTGGCGCTCAGCATTTTCGCGCGCTACCGCTTGAGTCCGGCGCTGCAGTGGCACCTTCACCTGCTGGGCCAGCTGCTCGGTGAGTTCTACCTCGCCAAGCTGCGCGAGGAGAAGCTGCGCGAGACGAGCTATCTGCAGGCGGTGCACGAGACCGGTGCGCGCACCACCCACGACATCAAGAACCTGCTGCAGTCGCTGAACGTCCTCTGCTCGGTCGCGAGCGGCGCCGAATACCGCGACTCGACGCAGCTCAATGCGCTCGTGCGCCGTCAGCTGCCGCTCGTCGCGCAGCGCCTCGCCCAGACGCTCGAGCGGTTGCAGCGCCCGCTGCCCGACGCCGAGACCTACATCTCCGCCGCGCTATGGTGGGAGGCGGTCTGCCGGCAGTACCAGGGCGAGGGCGTGGAGTGCCTGCCGGCGAAACTCGCTCCTGAAACGCGCGTGCCGCGCTCGCTTTTCGACAGCGTGGCGGACAACCTGATGCGCAATGCGCTCGGCAAGCGCTCTGCGGAGCCGGGCATCCGCGTGCGCGCAGCGCTCGAGCAGGTCGGCGCCGAGCTCGTGCTTCGCGTGTGCGATACGGGCAGCGCGGTGTCTCCTGAGCTCGCCGCCGGCTTACTGCGCTCACCGGTGGCGTCGAGCGGCGGGCTCGGCATCGGGCTGTACCAGGCGGCCAGGCAGGCCGAAGCGCTCGGCTATCGCCTTGAGCTGCTCGCCAATGACGACGGCGAGGTGTGTTTTGCGCTGAGCGGTCCGGCCGCGTGATTCAGGGCAGCAAGCCGGCCGCGATCAGCTTGCCGTAGAGCTCGCCCACGCTGATCCAGGTGAACTGGTCATCGAATTCGCCGTTGCCGAAGTCGCTGCCGGTCAGCGGGTGGTAGACGAACACGGGATCGGCATTGCCGGCGCCGTTGAGGTTCGCCGCCTCATCGGCGCCGCTGCCGCCGGAGCTGGTGGTGTTTTTTCCGGTCGAGAAAGCAATCGCCACGACCAGGCTCTGGGACATGAGCTGGTTCGTGCCGCCGCCGCAGGCTGAACTCGTGATGCCGGTCGAGGACTTGCAGATGAGCAGATCTCCCGGCTGGCAGGCGATGCCGTTCGCCTTCATATTGGTGGCGCTCACCCAATGCGGGTTGGTGAACGAGCCCGAGCAGGTTCCCGAGGCGATCGATTTCGCCACCGCGTAGCGGATGCGGTTGCCCCACGCATCGAGCGCGAATCCGGCCGGGTCGACCTGCGCATAGCCCAGGGTAACGGCGGGCAAGAGACCGCCGGTCACGCCACCGGAGAGCGTGCCGCCGTAGTAGTCCTCCACGCCGCCGCTCGTGCATTGGCCGGTCGTCGTGTCGCGCACCTCGGCTCCGGAGCTCGTGCTGCGCGCCGGGCAGGGCAGGCGGCCGTTGATGAGCGCGAAGGAAAGCACGAGCTCGCGCGCCTGCTCCAGGCGCTTTTGCGTTTCCAGGAAGTTGCGCTGATCGGTCTGGGCCGACAGCGTGTACATCAGGCTCGCCAGCAGGAAGGCGACGATCGTCATCACGACCGCGAGCTCGGTGAGGGTGAAGCCGCGCTGCCTGCCCATCAGTTGCTGTCGATGACCGCGATGCGGTCGTTGAACGTGCGGTTGATCGAAAGCGATGGCGCGCGAATCGTAAACGGATTGCTGACGCTGCCGTCGGCGCTGGCATTCACATCTTCGAACCAGTCGCTGCGAGTGCCGTTGGGACGTGCGGCACCCGTGAGGCTGCGGCCTGCAATGGCGATTACTCCGCGCTGACTGCCGCTATTCGACAAGTAGTTCACGACGAGGCACGGCGTCGCGGAAGGCGGCGTCGAGCAGCTGCCCCCGCCCCCCGGAGTCAAGTTCTGCGCCGCCGCGTAAAAGGAGACTTCGTGCCACTTGTTCCGCAGAAACCAGCCCGTGCTCGATGCGGTGCTCGAATCGAGCAGCGGATGGTCGGCGAGCACGGTCATTGGAAGCGTAATCGTGGTCGTAAAACAGTTCAGTGCGCCGCCAATCGAAGCCGGAGGAATGCCAAGGCCGATGCATGTGCCATGGGTCAGCGCTGAACCGAATGCGCTGGCGGGAATCGTGGCGTCCAGGGTGATGGTCGCCGTGCCGTCCGCGTTCAGGACGCCGGAAACGGTTCGCCCCGCCGTGTTGATGTTCTGCATGGTCGCTGCGGTATTGACTTGGCGTATTGCCATGCCGACGTTTTGGGCGGTCGCTTGCAGCCGAAAAGTCATGTCGGCTGCGAGAATCGATATGACGAGCACAGTGCAGCTGATTTGCGATATCTGCGACGCGGTGCCCACGGAGCAGGGGCTCGAAAAGAGCGTAGCCTGACCGAGGGGTATGGGGCCCGGTTGCGTAAAGGTGGGCGCCGGGGCGCTTTGCCAGGCGACGAAAAGCGGCTGGCAGCGCGGCTCCGCAGCACTCTGCGTGCATGCGGTCCCCGAGGTCGGAGTGGTCTCCGAATACGATAGAGGCAGCAGGCCCTTGACGTCCTTTGCAACTCCGGGCTGGTAGCTCGCTGCGAGCGATGGGTCGGCAAACGACAATGCGAACGGCAGGACCTGAGTGGCGGGCCAGCTACCGCCGACATAAACCTGCCGGAGCCCGCCGGAGGTGGCGTAGCGTCCAATCTCCCTTTCGAACCGATCGGCGATGGCGCCCTCGATAAGCGGCAGCACTTCGGCAGCCGTGATCTTCACCCCCTGGTCGTTGAACGACGTGCTTGCTCCCGTGGTCGCGAAGCTCGAGGTGGCGGTGCTGTAGCACTCGAGGTAGTCGGCGGGGTCGATCGTCGAGGACGGCGTGCTGCGGGACTGGTTGCGCGCGGTGCAGCCGCTGCTCGCCTGCACGCTCATCGCCTGCCCGGGCGCGATGATCAGCGCGACGGCCGCATTCGCCTGCCCGTCGATCGTGAGCTGACCGCTCCAGCAGGTCATTGCCGAAGCCGAGCTCGTGCAGTTGGAATTGATGACGGTGGTCGTGGCGGCGTTCGGCTTGGCCCAGCCGCTGGCCACGACATACCAGAGCGGCTCGCCGCTCGCGTCGAGCAGCTTCTCGATGCCGAGCGTCTTCCACGGCAGCCGCCCGACCGCGGGAAGCGTGCAGTTGCCCGGCGCGAGCCCTTCGTTGCCGGTGCCGATGTTCGCCGCCGCCTCCGGACAGAGAAAGGCGCCGGGGTTGTTTTCGCCGCTGACCGCCGCCTGATGCGCGACGTAGCCGACGAGGGCGCGCTTCGCCTGCGCGAGCACCGCGGCGTTGTGGCGGCGGTTGGCGGCCTTGAAATCGCCGCTCGCCGCATGCAAGCCAGAAATCATGTACCACATGCCGCCGAGCGTGAGTACGGCGAGCAGCAGCAGAAGCGCCGCGCCCTGTTGCCGCGTCGGCGTCACGGTGCGGTTTTCCCCGGGTTCACTCGGATTTCGCCCTCGCCGAGGACGTCGTGCACCTCGCCGTTGCCCCGATCGAGCGCTTCGCCGGGCTTCAGGCGCACGCGATTGCCGCCTTCGCCGATGGTGATGGACACGGCGCCCTCGGCGGCGCGGCCGGCATCGATGCGCGGCGCCTCAGGTGCGCTTTCCATCACGGACTCGCCGTTGATCCACACCGTCGAAGGACCTGCCGAGCGTTTTACATAGCCATCCAGGCGCGTGACTGGCGCGGCGACCACGACTGCGGCGGGCTTGTCTGGAATGCGCGCCTTGCGCCGCGCGTCGAGGCTGGCACGCTGCTCTGGCGTGAAGAAAAGCCGGCCGAGCTCCTGAGCCTGCGCGGCGGGGGCGAGCAGACCGAAGGCAACGAGCGCCATCACGTGCCTCATTTCTTGGCCGCCCGATCCATGATGGTGATGAGATCGATGTCGCACTCGGCGCGCAGGCGCGGCGTCATGGTCGCACCGGCCACGGCCTGGCCGGTGCGCGTGAGCGCGCATTTCTTTACCGCGTAGAACGCATTGCCGGATTGGCGCAGGTCGGCCAGAAAGCGCATCAGATCCTCCTCATGCAGCAGGGCCAATTCCACTTTCATCGTGCTCGCGTAGAAGTCGACGCTGCCGGGCTTGCCGGGGGTCGAGCTGAGCAGCTTCTGGCGCTCCACGACGTAGCGCAGGTCGAGCAGCTCGCGCTGGGTACGGATGCGCGTGATGGCATCGGCCCATTCCAGGCGCCGTTCCTCACCGAGGATGTTGAGGCTCTTCAGGCGCTGATAGACGTCGATTTTCTCGCTCACCTCGCGCTCTTCCTCGGCGATGCGCGCGAGCCGCTCGCTGTTCTGCTTGCGTTCGGCCTGCGCGGCCACGAGCTGGCGCTGCGCGCTGCGCAAGGCTTCGCCCGCGCTCCAGATGAGCGCGCTGCCCGCGCCCAGGAGCGCGAGCGCGAGCGCGAGCGGCGCGATCAGCCGCTTGAGCTCCTCGCGCGTGAATCTCACGGCAGCCTCCGCGCCAGCAGCACCGTGAAGCGCGGTGCCTCGCCGGACTCCGTCGACCCGCCAATATCGCCCGTGAGCGTGCCCTCGGAGGTGATATCGAACGGCAGCTGCGTGCGCACGAGCTCGTAGCCCTCGCCCACCAGGGAGGCGGCAAAGCGCTGCACCTGAGCGGTGATGCCGCGGTAGTCGTTGCGCTGCGTGGCTTGCACGCGCCCGGATACTTCGACGAGCACGGCCGTGTCCGCCGGCGCCTGGGCCGGCTGCGCCTGCGGCTTGAACCCCGCCTCGCGCAGCTCGCCCGGCCGCCCGATGCTCCAGCGCAGCGCCTCGAGCTCGAACTGCGGGTATTGCTCCAGTACGCGCGAGACGTGGGTGAAAGCGCGCTCGGGACTCGCGCTGCGCTCCGCGATGCGGCGGAACTCGACCACGGCGAGCTTGAGGTTTTCCGTGCTGGTATCGGTCACGGGAAAGGTCGAGGTGATGCGTTCGTATTGCTGAGCCGCAGTGCGCGCCTCGCGGGACTGTGCGCCGGCCTGGTCGCGCACATTGAGCACCTCGAGCCAGCGGCTGCCGCCGACGAGCGCGCAGGCACAGAACGCCGCCGCGCCCGCGGCGATCGTGCCGCGCTGCAACTGCCACAGGAAATAGCGGCGGCGGTCGTCGCGGCTGGCAAACTGATCGCCCGGCGGCTTGTGCGCGGCGAGATGAACGAACAGCGCCTCGGCCGCGGTGCTTTCGGGCGCCGCACGCAGCTTCACCGCCCGCAGCGCATCGGCGTAGTCGACCGTGCGGAAGAGCAGCCGTGCGTCCGAAGGCAGGGCCTGCTCGAAGCTGGCGCGCTGCCCGGGCGGCGCCACGACGAGCACCTGGACCGCGCTGCCGTCGCGCGGCAGGGCGCGCAGTGTGACGAGATACTGCACCAGGCGCTGGGTCTCCGAGCGCACGAAGGCGGCGAGCGCCTGCGGCACCATTTCCACGGTGCGCTCCAGGCGCGCAAAACGCAGCCTGCCCTGCTCGACATAGCACTGTCGCAGCCCGGCCCGGTTTGCCGTGACGATAAGAAGCCGCGCGTCGCGCGCGCCGAGCTTCGCTGCCAGCGCGGGCGCGAGCAGCGGCGTCGAGTACACGCCGGAGAGCCGCGTGCCGGCCTCCTCCAGCGCGTCGAGCCACGGCGCAAGCTGCTGCGTGTTGGTGAAAGAGGCGAGGAGCACTCGCTCGTTGCGCCGTTCGGGCGTCACCACCTGGCCGAGCGACAAGGCGGCGGCGAGCCGGGTGTCGCGATAACGCTGCGCGAGGCGCCGCGCGAGCAGGGCCTCGCGGTCGGCACCGCGCACGAATGGCACCTGCTCCTCGTGAAAGTCCTCGCCGGCGAGATCCGCGAGCACGGCAAAGAGCGCGCCGCGCTGGCCGCGCAGATGCTCGCGAAACGCGGTGATGCCGAGGTCGTCGCCGGAGAACTTCGCCTCCAGCTCGAGCGTGCGGCCGGCACTGCGATAGAGGTAGTGGTCCTCGCCGGTGAAATAAAGGATGCGGCGCGTGGCCATGCTAGAACTTCATCTTCGAGATCGCGTCGTACACCGGACCGAGGACCGAAAGCATCACCCAGCCGAGGATCGCGCCGAGCACGAGGGTGAGCGCCGGCTCGATCATCGCCTGCACCTTGCCGATGGACTCTTTCACCTCGCGGTTGAAGAAATAGCTCACGTTGAGGAGCGCCGTATCGAGCGCGCCGGTGCTCTCGCCGATGCGCATCATGCGGATGACGAGCGGCGGAAACAGATCCAGGTCCTGAAACGCCGCGGTGAGGTTCTTGCCCTCGGCGATGTGCTGGCCGGCGGTGCGCAGCGCCTGTTCGAGGGGCTTGTTGCCGACGATCTCCTCGCAGCTGCGGATGGCATCGAGCACCGTGATGCCCGAGGAATACATCATGGCGAAGCTCGCGACGAAGCGCGACAGGATGATCTTGCGCAAGATCGGTCCGAGCAGCGGCATCGAGATCTTGTAGCGGTCCACGGTGTATTCGACCGCCGGGCTCGCTTTCACCGCGAACTTGAGGCCGAACCAGGCGACGAACGGCAAGGCGATCACGAGGTACCAGAAGGCGACGACGAAGTCCGAAACAAGCACCAGGGCCTTGGTGTGCAGCGGAATGTCGCCGCCCATGTTGCGGATGAACCCCATCATCTGCGGCACGAGGTAAATCATCAGGAAGAAAGTCGCCAGCAGCACGATGCTGCCGACGAAGGCGGGATACATCATCAGCTTCTTGGTCTGCGCCGCGAGCTCGTCCTCCCATTTCAGTGTTTCGCTGAGGCTTTTCAGGACCTGGGCGAGCTTGCCGGTCTGCTCACCCGAGCGCACCAGGCTGACGAACACCTTGCTGAAGACCTCCGGAAATTCGGCGAGCGCCTGCGACAGATTGCGGCCGCCCTCGATCGACTCGACCAGGCCGGCCACCACCTCGCGAAAGCGCGCGCTCTCGACGCTCTCGCGCAGGTCGGTCAAGCCTTCCAGGATCGGCACGCCGGCCGCCGCCAGCTGCTCGAGGTGGAAGCAGAAGTTGATCAGGTCCTGGCGCGCGACACCGCCGCCGAGCAGGCGCGTCTTCTGCCGCGAGGGCGCCCCGGAGATCAGGTCGAGGTCCATGCGCGAGAGCCGCTGCTCCAGGTCGAACAGGTTCACGGCCTCGACGCGCCCCATGACGCTCTTGCCGTGGCCGTCGACTGCCTTGTAGGTGAAAAGCGGCATCGGCTGCGCCCTCAGGCCATCCGGTCGGTCAGGTCGACCACACGCATCACCTCGTCGAGGCTCGTCGTGCCGGCGCGCACCAGGCGCACGCCGTCGTCGGCGAGCGTGCGGAAGCCGCCGGCGCGCGCTGCGGAGAGAATTTCACGCGCCGTGGCGCGGCGTGCGACCAGCTCGTCGATGGCGCCGTCGATCTTGAGGAGCTCGAGGATCGACTGGCGGCCGCGGTAGCCCTGGTAATCGCATTGCTCGCAGCCCACCGCGCGGAAGATCGCCGCCGCCTCGGTCGGCGTGATGCCGAGCAGGCGTCGCTCGCGCACCTCGGGGTCGTACGACTGGCGGCAGGTGCGGCAGAGCTTGCGCACCAGTCGCTGGCCGAGGATGCCGATGATGTTGCCGGCGAGGATGTCCGGGACGATGCCGATGTCGAGCAGCCGCGGAAACGCCCCGACCGCCGAGTTGGTGTGCAGCGTCGAGTACACCTGGTGGCCGGTCATCGCCGCGCGAAACGCCATCTCCGCGGTATCGTGATCGCGCACCTCGCCGACCAGGATCACGTCCGGATCCTGGCGCATCAGCGCGCGCACGCCGTTGGCGAAATCGAGCTTCGCCGCCTCCGACACCGAGGTCTGGCGGATCAGCGTCATCGGGTATTCGACCGGGTCTTCCAGCGTCATGATGTTGACGCCGTCGGAATTGATGTGGTTCAGGATCGAGTAGAGCGTGGTGGTCTTGCCGCTGCCGGTGGGCCCGGTCACGAGGATGATGCCCTCGGGGCGCGCGAGCATGCGCTTCAAGAGCTCGAGCTGCGTCTCCTCGAGGTTGAGCTTGTCGAGCGGCACGATGCCCTTCTGCCGGTCCAGGATCCGCAGCACCAGGTTCTCGCCGTGCGTCGTTGGCAGGCTGGCGACGCGGAAGTCGACCACGCGCCCCGCCATGGTGGCCGAGATGCGCCCGTCCTGCGGCGCGCGCGTCTCGGCGATGTTCATCTTGGCCATCACTTTGAGCCGCACCGCCATCGCCGGCCAGTAGGTCTTGTGCAGCGAGCGGATTTGCCGCAGCACGCCGTCGATGCGGTAACGGATGCGCAGGAAGTTCTGCTCCGGCTCGAAGTGGATGTCGGAAGCGCCGCGCTCGACCGCGTCGGCGAGCAGCGCCGAGATGAGCCGTACCACCGGCTGCGAGTACTCGTCGCCCTCGGCGACGGTGGTGTAATCGATCTCGCCGGTCTCGATCTCCTTGAGAATGCCGTCGATCGAGAACTCATGGCCGTAGTAATGCTCGATCGCGCGCTCGATCTCCGAGTCGCCCGCGATGCGCAGCTCGATCTCGTAGTCGCCCTTGAGGTGTGCCCGCAGCTGGTCGAGCGCGACGATGTTGTTGGTGTCGGCGAGCGCGACGATGAACTTCTTCTGCTGCCGGTCGAGCGCGACGGGGAAGATGCGGTAGCGGCGCGCCATGTCGCGCGGCACGAGCTTGAGCGCGGAAGGATCGACGATGATGCGTCCCAGATCGACCGCCTGCAGCCCGAGCTTTTCGGACAGCGCATCGCGCAGCGTCGCCTCGGACACGAAGCCGAGCTGCACCAGGAGGCGCCCGACCGGCACATGCTGCTTGGTCTGCTCGAGCAGCGCGATGCGCAGCTGGTCCTCGGTCAGGATCCCCTGGTCGATCAGGATCTGGCCGAGGTGGCGCTTCGCTTGCGGGTTGGCGGGCGAATTCATTCGGACACTATGATAAGGGCGGCGCTAGGCGGTCCGGGTGTGCGTTTTTCCGCAGCAGACAGAATCTGTCAGCGCGCAAGCTCGGCCGCGCGCAGCCGAGCCGCCGCGACATCGAAGCTCGCGCCGCGCTTCTCCGAGAGCCCGATCGCGCGCTGATAGTAGTCGAGCGCCTGGCGCGGCTGGCGCAGGTGATCGAGGCTGACGGCGACGTTATAGGCGAAGTCCGCGTTGTCCGGCTCCGCGGTGTAGGCCTTGAAATACTCCTGCTGCGCCTCGGCCCAGCGGTTCTGCTGCGCGAGCTGGTTGCCGAGGGCGAAATTGAGCGCGTGCGCCGAGGGATCCGCGGCGAGCAGCGTCTTCACACGGCTTTCGGTGGCGAGCGGATCGCTGCGGCCCGAGCGCAGCGCGATCAGCGCGGCCTGCGCCTGCGCATCGCGCGGATCGACCTGCAGCACGCGCAGGTAAAGCGCTTCGGCGCTTTCGTAGCGCCCGGCGCGCACGTCGAGCGCGGCGAGCCCGAGCAGCGCGTCGCGATTTGCCGCCTCCTCGCGCAGCGCTTGCTGATACTCGCTGCGCGAGGAGGCGAGATCGCCGGCCAGATAGGCGGCATAGCCGGCTTCGACTCTGGGATGCACCTGCGCGGGGGCGCGGGTCACGCTCGCCGTGGCTTCGCGCGCAGGCGACGGCGCGAGCCTCGGGTCGGGCGCGCGTTGCGCGGGCCGCAGCCGCGGCGCTTCGGGTTGCTCTTCGACGGCAGGTCGCGGCGCGGGCGGCGGTGTCGTCGCGGCCGGAGCTCCTGCGCTGCTCGTGGCCGCAGTCGGCGGCAACCCCGGAATGGCGTTCGGCGCGCTCGCGGGCGCGCCGGCCACAGTGGCCGGCGCCTTTGCATCGGTGGCGAGCGCAGCTGCCTCGGTTTGACGCTGCGGATTGAGGTTGACGAGCGCCTGGGGCGGCCGCAAGTGGTACCAGAAGTAGCCCACCGTGCCGAGCGCAAAGACGCCGAGCGCACCCATGGCGATGTAGAAGGGCATGCGCGGATTGGGCTCGCGGAACTTCGCTTCGAAGACCTTCTTCGCGCTGGCGCGGCTCGCCGCCTGCTCCTCGCTCGGCTTCGCGGCAGCCGCGCGCGGCGGCGCGCGTCTATCCGGACTCGGCGCCGGCGGCGGCTCGACCGGCTCGCGCGCGGGCCGCTCGGGCTTGGCTGGCAGCGGTGAGAGATCGTCGCTCACGATCTCGAGCGGGCTCGAGATGTCAGGCAGCTTGTCGCGCGTCAGCACGGGCTTGCGTTCGGCTTCCGCGGCTGGCGTGTCGCCCGCCTCGGTGCTGTCGGCGCGCGCGCGACGCTGCGCCTCCTCCTTGGCCTTCTCGGCCTTCTTGAGCGCCTCGAGCAGCAGGCTCATGGGAAGGTCAACGTAGGGGCCGACCGCCCGGCCCGAGCGCAGGCTCGAGCTTGCTCGGATTCGGCTTAGCGAGGAAATCCTCGCCGGGCAGCTGCGTGCGGAAATTCTGGAAGTCGCCGTCGATGCTTGGATCCCGAATCACGGTGGCTCGCAGGAAAATCACCAGCTCTGTTTTCCGGCTGAGATCGCTTCGATTGGATAGAGCGTCGCCCAGAAGCGGGATATTGCGGATGCCAGGGATGAAAGTCTCGGTGTTTTCCACAATGTCCTGCATCAGCCCCGCGAGCACGCCAATTTGCCCGCTCTGCAGACGCAGGATGGAATCAAATTCGCGGGTTTCGAATAACGGAATCTCGTTCTGGGGGAAAGCCTGCCCGGTGACGGGATCCGTGCCGCGAAGTGCCGGGTTTGGATCGAGGACGGACCCGACCTTCCTGCGAATGGTCGGGCGCACGTTAAGGACAATTGCGTCGGCGCCGCTGACCTGCGGCAGCACGGTCATCAAGAAGCCTTCGGCGGCGACATTGGGCGTGGTGGTGAACGACGGAGTCACGACCACCGTGCCGGTGCCGATGGCTCCGGTGGTGGTGCTGGCGGGCGTGACCGTGAAATAAATGATGTCGCGCGTGACCCGCAGAATTGCTGTCTGGCTGTTGAGCACGCTTAATTTCGGACTCGAAAGCACGCGCACGTCGCCAAACTGCTCAAGCAGTTTCAGCGTGACGCTGAAGTTGCTACCGACTGAGATCAATCCGATAAAAAACGGGGCAGCGTTGAACCCGGGCGTGGCTGAGGTGGCGGGCGCAATCTCGGGCTGTCTGACCGATATGCCGGACTGACCTTGCGCGCGGACGCGCTCCCATGTGATGCCCCGCTGGTACTCATTACGCAACTGCACTTCCGCAATGGTCGCTTCGATGAGTACTTGGCGCTTCGCGCCGACCAGAACCTGGTCGAGAAACTCCTGCACGCGCTCGTGCTGCTTGGCCGTGGCGCGCACGTAGAGGACGCCGCTCTCGCGGTTGGCGATGACGGAAGCTGCCTCCTGATACGTAGTGCTCGGCTGCGTGATGACGAGCGGCTGCGTTCCAGGCGCTACCGGCGGCTGCGCGCCCGGCGTGGCGGATGCCGCGGGCAGCGGCGTCGGCGCGGCGCTCTGGGTGGGTGCCGGGATGATCTTGTCGGTCTCGCGCAGGATCTCCTTCACGTTCTGCACGATCGATTCCCAGAGATTATTCTGCGCGGCGACGTCGATCGTGGAGACCGCGCCCGTGGTCGCAGTACCGGCGGTGGCTGCCGCACCGAACTGCGTCGAGGCGGTTGACTGCATCTTCACGTTGCGCGAGGCACTCAGGTAATCGATCCTGTAGACGCGCAGAAACGGCGAGTCGCGCATCACGACCAGGGTGTCGCCGTCGATCTCGTAGCGCATGTCGATCTGGCGCGTGATGCGACTGAGGAGCTGCGGCAGCGTCTGGTCGATCGCGTTCAGCGTCACGGCTCCGGTGAGATTCGGGTCGATGTCGATCTGCAGCCGCGCGTCGCGTGCCAAGGCGAAAAGCAGCTCCTGCACGCGCACGTTGTTCACCACTACGCTGTACGTTTCGGGACGCGCCGCGGCCTTCGGCTTGGGCAGGAGCGGCGTCACCTGCACCGGCGGTGGAATCGCGCCTTGCGGGCGCGCTTCTTCTGCACGGATATGGTTTGCCGCGGGCTTGATCGGAGCCTGGCCGCAGCCGCCGAGCGCGCACGACACGAGAGCCACCGCAGCCCAGGTTCCCCAGTTCATTCCCGCGTACTCCCTCCGGGGCGAAGGATAACACGGAGTCGCTCTTAGGAAAGTCGCGTAAGCGCCTGTCGCGCAGGCATTTTCGGGCTCTTACATTTGCTTGCGGAGTTCGGCGAAGCTGCGCGGCGAAGTGCGAAACGCCTGCTGGTATTTCGGCGGCAGGCGGCGCTCGGCCTCGTGCGCCTGATGCGCGTTGTCGAAGCTGCCGTAGATCACGCGCAGGCGATGACTACCCGAGCCGCCCATCGGGATGAGGAACACCTCCGATAACGGCACCATGTCGCGAGCGCGCAGCAGAAAGCGCTCCATGCGCGCGGGCTCGGGATTCTCGGTGACGAAAAGCTCGAGGGCATAGCCCTCGTCGGGCGCACGCTCGAGCAGCTCGCGCGTCGCGGCGAGACGCTCCGAGAGGAGCTTCTGCCCGCCAGTGGCATAAGCCTGCAGCCGGCGGCGCTGGTTCGGCGAGAGCAGCGGCTCGCGCGGCTCGGCGGCCTCGGCTTCCATTGCCGCGATCGTCTCTGCCTCCTCCTGGAGCTCGAGCTCGGCCTCGAGATCCTCCGGGCGGTTGACCGGAGGCGCCGCCGCGGGCGGCACGGGGGCCGCGGCTTGCACCGGAACGAGCCGCGCCTGCGGCGCGGCGCTGAACCACTGGATTGCGGCCCCCGCGACGATGCCCAGCGCGAGCGCCCCGCCGACGAGCGCGGCCGGCTGCCACGCGCGCCGGCTCGGCGCAGCGGCGAATTCCGAGTCGGCGACCGCGGCCTTGACGTGGCGCTCCGTCACCGCGTGGCTCGATTCGCTGTACGCGGCGAGCAGGGCCTTGTCCGCGAGGATGTTGATGCGGCGCGTGAGCCCGCCCGAGGCCCGCGCCAGCAGCCGAGCGGCGCGCGGCGCGAACACTTCGGGCCCGCGATAGCCCGCCGCGCGCATGCGAAAGGCGAGGTATTTCGCCACTTCCGGCGCGGCGAGCGGCCGCATGCGGAAGCTGTGCGTAATGCGGTCGCGCAGCTGGCGCAGCGACGCCTTGGCGAGGGTGGCATCGAGCTCCGGCTGGCCGAAGAGCACGATCTGCAGGAGCTTGTGCCGGCTCGACTCGAGGTTGGAGAGCAGCCGCACCTGCTCGAGCGTGTCTTCCGGCATGACGTGCGCCTCGTCGATCAGGATCACGACGCGGCGCCCTGCGCCGTAGAGCTTGATGAGATGCTCCTGCAGCTCGCGCAACGCCACCGTGCGCCGCTCCGGGAGTTTGAGCTCCAGGTCGTCGGCGATCGCATGCAGGATCTCGTCGCGCTCGAGCGATGGCGTGGCGAGGTAGATGGTGGCCACTTCGCCGGGCAGGCGCTCCATCAGCATGCGGCTCAGCATCGTTTTGCCGCTGCCCACCTCGCCCGAGACCTTGACAATGCCTTCGTCATGCAGCACGGCGTAGGCGAGCGCTTCGAGCGTCGCGCCGCGCTCCGCGCCCTCGAAGAAGAAATCGGTGTGCGGCGTGATGCGAAACGGCGGCTCGTTCAGGCCGAAGTGCTCGAGGTAGAGCGCCATCGCCTATTTTTCCTCGCCCGAGTTCATCCCGCTGTTCATCCTGCTGTACAGCGTCGTGCGGTTGATGCCGAGGAGCTTCGCCGCCTGGCTGACGTTGCCGCGCGTGAGGCGCAGCGCCGCCTCGATGTAGCCGCGCTCCCAGGCCTTGAGCGTGTCGTCGAGGTTGAAGGCGCCGGCGCGCTCGAGCTGGCGCAGCGCCTGCTCGACAATGGCGCCGCCTTCGCCGCCCGGCGCCGGTGCCGGCGCCTCGAGATCGAGCTCGGGCTCGAGCTCCGCGACCGAGAGCCGCTGGCCCGGATACTTGGTCGACAAGCGGATCACGATGTTGCGCAGCTCGCGCACGTTGCCCGGGAAATCGTAGCGCTGCCAGCGCGCCGCGGCCGCGGCGTCGAGCTCGAAGGGCTGGCTGCCTGCCTGCATCGCCGCGAGGCGCCGGAAGTGCTCGAGCAGCGCGAGCTTATCCGCGTCCATGTCCCGCAGCGGCGGCACGCTCAGCGTGAACACCGAGAGGCGATGGTACAAATCGGCGCGGAAGCCGCCCTGCTTCACTTCGCGCCGCAGGTCCCGGTTGGTCGCGGCGATGACGCGGCAGCGCGCGGTGCGGCGCTGCGTCTCGCCGACGCGCTGGTACTCGCCGTTCTCCAGCACGCGCAAGAGCTTCGCCTGCAGCTCGAGCGGCAGCTCGCCGATCTCGTCGAGCAGCAGCGTGCCGTCCTCGGCGTCCTCGAAGTAGCCCGACTTGTTGGTGGCGGCGCCGGTGAAGGCACCTTTCACGTAACCGAAGAGCGTCGGCTCGACCAGCGTCGGCGCGATCGCCGCGCAATTCAGCGTCAAATAAGGACGCCCGGCGCGCGGCGAGAGCCGGTGGAGGCTGCGCGCAGCCATTTCCTTGCCGCTGCCCGATTCGCCCTCGATCAGCACCGGGTAGGGCGAGGCGGCGAACTGCGCGATCTGGCTCTGCAGCTTCGCGAGCGCGGGACTTTCGCCCACCAGGTCCGCGTCGTCGCCCGCCGGCGCCTCCAGCGCCCGCGCGAGCAGCCGCTTGAGCAGCGCCGGATCGCTCGGCTTGGCGACGAATTCCCAGGCCCCCAGCGCTCGCGCGTGGCGCGCATTGGCGGCGTCGTTCTGCCCCGAGAGCACGAAGATCTTCATGCGCGGCGAATGCGCGAGCAGATCGGCGATCAGGTGGAAGCCCTCATCGGGCGCATGCGGCGCCGGCGGCAGCCCGAGATCGACCAGCGCGAGCGGCGGCGGCGCCTCGAGCTGGCGCAAAAGCTCGATCGCGCTCGCGCGCGAATCGCAGGCGTGGACCTCGAAGTCGGCCCCGAGCGCGAAGGCGAGCGCGTCGGTGATCAGCGCGTCATCGTCGACCACCAGCAGCCCCGGTCTTGCCTCAGGCGCGGGCTGCGGCTTGCTCGTCACGGATGCATCTCATGAAGGCGCGCTCCAGGTTGGCCTCGCCGTAGTGCGCGCACAGTGCCTGCGGCGTGCCGCGGAAGCGCAGCCGCGCGCGCTCGAGCACCGCGATCGAGGAGCAGAGTTCGTCGACGTCGGCGAGCACGTGCGAAGTGAAGAACAGGCTGCGGCCCTCCGCGCTCAGGCGCTGCAGCACCGATTTCACCGCCACCCGCGCGGCGGGGTCAAGGCCGCTCATCGGCTCATCGAGCACATAGAGCTCGCGCTCCAGCGCAAGACAGCCGGCGAGCCCCAGCTTCTGCGTCATGCCTTTGGAGAGGCTGCGCACCGGCCGCGCGAGCGCGTCGCGCTCGAGCTCGAGCTCGGCGGCGAGGCGCGTGGCGCGCGCTTCGTCATACGTGGCGCCGGCGAGCGCCGCGAGCGTGCGCAGGAACTCGGCGCCGGTGAGGTAGTGCGGCGGCATGAAGCGCTCGGGGAGATAGGAGAGACGCCGACGGCTCGAGGGCTCTCGCGCCGGCACGCCGAAGATCTCGATCGCGCCCGCGTCGCATGCCGTGAGATCGAGCAGGCAGCGGATCAGCGTAGTCTTGCCCGCGCCGTTGGCGCCCACCAGGCCGAACGCTTCCGCGCGCGCCACGCTCAAGCTCACGCCGTCGAGCGCGAGGCTCGCGCCGTAGCGCTTGACGAGCGCGTCGATGTGCACCGCAGGTTCCTCCCCCATGCGGGATAATATTACGCTGCAGTGCAGCCCATCGTTGAAATCCGCAAGCTCGCCTTCGCCTACGATCCGGCGCGCCCGGTGCTGCGCGACATCGACCTCGCGATCGAGCGCGGCGCGGTCGTCGGCATCATGGGGCAGTCGGGCTGCGGCAAAACGACGCTGTTGCGCGTGATCATGGGCGCGCTGCGCCCCACGGCAGGCGAGGCGCGCGTGCTCGGGCACGACACGCGCAAGCTCGACACCGAGGGGCTCTACGCCATGCGCCGCAAGATGGGGATGCTGTTCCAGTTCGGCGCGCTCTTCACCGACATGTCGGTGTACGAAAATGTGGCCTTCCCGCTGCGCGAGCATGCCGAGCTGCCCGACGAGCTGCTCAACGATCTGGTGATGATGAAGCTGCACGCCGTCGGCTTGCGCGGCGCGGCGCATCTCGCCCCGACCGAGCTCTCGGGGGGCATGGCACGCCGCGTGGCGCTCGCGCGCTCGATCGCGCTCGATCCGCAGCTGATTCTCTACGACGAGCCCTTCACCGGCCTCGATCCGATCTCCTTCGGCGTCATCGTGCGCCTCATCAGGAACCTGAACGACTCGCTCGGCGCCACCTCGATCATCGTCACGCACGACGTGCAGGAGGCGCTCGGCGTGGTCGACGACGTGTATTTCATGGCCGCCGGCCGCGTCATCGCGCAGGGCACGCCGGCCGAGATCCGCTCGAGCAGCGAGCCTTTCGTGCGCCAGTTCGTCAACGGCAGCTCCGAAGGCCCCGTGCCGTTCCATTTCCCGGCGCCGGGCTACGATGCCGATCTCGAGCTGAATGCGCGTAGCTGACCTGCGCGCGCGGCTCGAGCGCTTGGGCTCGGGCGTGAGCTCCCATGTCTGGCGCCTGGGCTTCGCCAGCCGCTTTCTCGCCTATCTGGTGGTGCATTCGGGCACCGCGCTCGGCCGCTTTCGCCTCACCATCGCCGAGATCTATTTCGCCGGCGTGCTCTCGCTCATCATCATCCTGGTATCGGGCCTGTTCGTCGGCATGGTGCTCGCGCTGCAGGGCTATGACACGCTGCAGCGCTTCGGCGCCTCCGAGTCGCTCGGCGTGCTGGTGGCGCTCTCGCTGGTGCGCGAGCTCGGCCCGGTCGTGGCGGGCCTGCTCTTCGCGAGCCGCGCCGGATCGGCGATCACCGCAGAGATCGGGCTGATGAAGGCCACCGAGCAGCTCTCGGCGATGGAAATGATGGCGGTCGACCCGATCGCGCGCGTCGTGGCGCCGCGCTTCTGGGGCGGCGTGATCTCGATGCCGCTGCTCGCGGCCCTGTTCTCGGCGATGGGCATCTTCGGCGGCTATATCGTCGGCGTGCAGCTGATCGGCGTCGACCCGGGCGCGTTCTGGTCGCAGATGCAGGCGGCGGTCGACCTGCGCAACGACATCCTGAACGGCGTGATCAAGAGCGTGGTATTCGGCATCGCCGTGACCTGGATCGCCGTATTCGAGGGCTACGACGCGCCGCCGACCGCGGAGGGCGTCTCGCGCGCCACCACGCGCACCGTGGTCACCTCGTCGCTCGCGATTCTCGCGCTCGACTTCATTCTGACTGCACTCATGTTCACGGGAGGCAACCATCAATGAACCGTTCGACCATTGACCTGTGGGTCGGCGCCTTCGTCGTCGCCGGCATCGCGGGGCTCTTGTTCCTCGCCCTCAAGGTCGGCAACCTCGCTACGTTTTCGACCTCCCAGATGTATCAGGTGCAGGCCAAGTTCGCCAATATCGGCGGGCTCAAGGCGCGCGCGCCGGTGAAGAGCGCCGGCGTGGTGGTCGGCCGCGTCGCCGACATCCGCTTCGACAACGAGAGCTACGAGGCGATCGTCACCATCAACCTGGGCTACGAGTACCAGTTCCCGCGCGACACCACGGCCAAGATCCTCACCTCGGGCATCCTCGGCGAGCAATATATCGGCCTCGAGGCCGGCGGCGACGGTGTGATGCTGAAGAACGGCGACCGCCTGCGGCTCACCCAGTCCGCGGTGGTGCTCGAGAACCTGATCAGCCAGTTCCTGTTCAGCAAGGCCGCCGAGGGCAAGCCGGAGGCGAAGGAACCGGCTAAGTGACCCGACCGCTCCTGCTCGCCGCCCTGATCGGTGCGCTCGCGGGCTGTGCGAGCACCGCGGACCGCGACCCGCGCGACCCTTTCGAGCCGCTGAACCGCGGCATCTACCGCTTCAACGACAAGGTCGATACCGCGATCGCGCGGCCGCTGGCGACGACCTACCAAAAGCTGGTGCCGGTCGAGGTGCGCGACCGCGTGCGCAACTTCTTCGGCAACATCGGCGACTTCTTCATCGGCGTGAACAACTTCCTGCAGGGAAAATTCGAGGACGGTGTCAGCGATTGGGCGCGCTTTGCGTTTAATAGCACTATCGGCCTCTTCGGCATCCACGATGTCGCCACCGACATGGGCTATGAGAAGCACAACGAGGACTTCGGCCAGACCTTCGGCCGCTGGGGCGCGCCGAGCGGGCCGTACCTCATTTTGCCGATCCTCGGCTCGAGCAGCGTGCGCGACGGCATCGGCACGGGCATCGACCTGTATGTCGATCCGCTGACCGAAGTGCGGCCCTATCATCTGCAATACGGGCTCGTCGGCCTGCGCCTGACGCAGACGCGCGCCGATCTCCTCGACGCGAGCCGCATCCTGGAGGAGGCGGCGCTCGACAGATACGTGTTCCAGCGCGACGCCTATCTGCAGCGGCGCCGCAGCCTGATCTACGATGGGCGAGCGCCAAGGGAGAAGGAACCTGAAGATGACACTGAAAAAGATAAGAAGCCTCGCTAGCACGGCGCTCGCCGCCGCAGCGCTGGTGGCCGCGGCGCCGGTACCGGCGCAGGACGTAGCGCCCGATCAGCTGGTCAAGACGGTCACCCTGGAGGTGGTCGATCTCATCGCCAAGGACAAGGAGATCCGCTCCGGCAACCGCGCCAAGCTGATCCAACTGATCGACGCCAAGGTCCTGCCGCATTTCAACTTCCACGCCATGACGGCACTCGCGCTCGGGCAGAGCTGGAACAAGGCGAATGCCGATCAGAAGAAGCGCCTCACCGAGGAGTTCAGGACGCTCCTCGTGCGCACCTATGCGAGCGCGCTCGCCGCATTCAGTGAGCAGAAGTTAGATTTCCGTCCGCTGCGCGCCAAGCCATCCGATACCGACGTGACGGTGCAGGTGCGCGTGCTGCAGCCCGGTGCCCAGCCGGTGCCGATCGACTACAGCATGGAGAAGACCGCGGCCGGCTGGAAGGTCTACGACGTGATGGTGGGGGGCGTGAGCCTGGTGGCCAATTACCGCACCGAGTTCAACAACGTGGTGCGCGAGTCGGGCATCGACGGGCTGGTGAAGAACCTCAGTACCAAGAACCGCGCCCTCGAAGGCGCCGGGTTGGAGAAAAAGTGATCCGGCGCGAAGGCGCGCGCCTCGTGCTGTCCGGGCCGGTGACGCTCGCCAACGTCGCCGCATTGCTCGAGGAGGGCCGGCGCCATCTCGCCGAAGGCGTGCAGACGGTCGACCTCGGCGAGGTGAGCGAGATGGACTCCGCGCTGCTTGCCCTGCTGCTCGCGTGGCTGCGCGACGCGCAGGCGCGCGAGCAGCGCCTCGCCTTCACCAACCTGCCCGAGTCGCTGCGCACCATCGCGCAGCTCTACGGCGTGGACCGCCTCCTGCCGACATCCTGAAAGCCATAGAAGTCCGGGACGTCGAGAAGCGCTACGGCGCGCTGCGTGCGCTGGCCGGCGTGAGCCTCGAGGTCGAAGAGGGCGAGTTCTTCGGGCTCTTGGGCCCGAACGGCGCCGGCAAGACCACCCTCATCAACGTGATCGCCGGTCTCGCGCGCGCCGATTCCGGCGCCGCGCGCGTGATGGGCGCCGACGTGCGCGCCGACTACCGGCGCGCGCGCCGCATGCTCGGCGTCGTGCCGCAGGAGCTGGTGTTCGACCCGTTCTTCACGGTGCGCGAGACCCTGCGCCTGCAGTCGGGCTATTACGGCCTGCGGCGCAACGATGCGTGGATCGACGAGGTGATGCACCACCTCGACCTGACCGGCAAGGCCGACGCCAACATGCGCTCGCTCTCGGGCGGCATGAAGCGGCGCGTGCTGGTGGCGCAGGCGCTGGTGCACAAGCCGCCGGTGATCGTGCTGGATGAGCCCACCGCGGGCGTCGACGTCGAGCTGCGCCAGGGCCTGTGGCGGTTCGTGCGGCGCATGAACCGCGAGGGCCACAGCATCGTTCTCACCACGCATTACCTGGAGGAGGCGGAAGCGCATTGCGCGCGCATCGCCATGCTCAAGGACGGGCGCATCGTGGCGCTCGACAGCACGCGCAACCTGCTCGGCAGCTTTTCCGGCCTGCAATTGCGCCTGCACCTGGACCGCGATGCGCTACCCGCCGGCCTGCCGGGCACGTTGCTCGAAGCCGAGGGTGCGCAGTTCCGGCTGCGCCTTGCAAACTACGCCGAGCTCGAGGAGGCGCTGGCGCGGCTGCGCCAGGCCCGGGTCGCGATCCGCGAGATGGAGGTGCATCCGCCCGACCTCGAAGAGGTCTTTCTGCGTCTCACGGGAAGAGGGTCATGAACCGCTTCGCGACGCTCTGCCACAAGGAGCTGCTGCGCTTCTTCAAGGTGAGCGTGCAGACCGTCGCCGCACCTGTGCTCACGACGCTCCTCTATCTCGTGATCTTCGGCCAGGCCCTCGAAGGCCGGCTCGAGGTATACGAAGGCGTGCGCTACACCGCCTTCCTGGTGCCGGGCCTGGTAATGATGAGCGTGCTGCAGAACGCCTTCGCCAACAGCTCATCGAGCCTCATCCAGTCGAAGATCACCGGCAACATCGTCTTCGTGCTGCTTGCGCCCATTTCGTATGCCGAGTTCTTCGCCGCGTACGTGGCGGCCGCGATCGTTCGCGGCCTGGTGGTGGGCGCGGGCGTGCTCGCGGTAACGGTCTGGTTCGTCGAGCTGCGCCTTCAGGCGCCGCTGTGGGTGGCGGCCTTTGCCGTGCTCGGCGCGGCGCTCCTGGGGACGCTGGGGCTCATCGCCGCGGTGGTGTCGGACAAGATCGACCAGGTGGCTGCTTTTCAGAATTTCGTGATCGTGCCGCTGACCTTCCTATCGGGCGTGTTCTATTCCATCCATACGCTGCCGCCCGTTTGGCAGCAGCTTTCGCACGCCAACCCGTTCTTCTACATGGTCGACGGCTTCCGCTACGGGTTTTTGGGCGCCTCCGATTTTCCACCGCTCGCCAGCCTCGCGATAGTTTTCGCCTTCCTGTTGGCCGTATCCTCGGGCACCCTTTGGCTGCTGAAATCGGGCTACAAGCTGAGACACTGATGGTCACCCCGGAAAGCGTAAGACAGGGCATCGAGGCAGGCCTCGCCTGCGAGCATGTCGAAGTGGCGGGCGACGGCCAGCATTTCCAGGCGCTCATCGTCTCCACCGAATTCGCCGGGCGCAGCCGCGTGCAGCGCCACCAGCTGGTCTATGCGGCGCTCGGCGAGCGCATGCGCGAAGAGATCCACGCGCTGTCCATGCGCACGCTCACGCCGCAGGAATGGAGCACCGGTGGATAAGCTGCGCATCCGCGGCGGCCGGCCGCTCGAAGGCGAAGTGCGCGTCTCGGGTGCGAAGAACGCGGCGCTGCCGATCATGTGCGCCGCGCTTCTCAGCGCGCAGCCGTTGCGGCTCTCCAACGTGCCGCAACTGATGGATGTGCGCACCATGGCCAAGCTCCTGCGGCAGATGGGCGTCGCCGCCGAGCCGCCATCCGCTGGGCGGATGGTGCTGCATGCTGCGCGGATCACCGAGCCGACCGCGGGCTATGACCTGGTAAAAACGATGCGCGCCTCGGTGCTGGTGCTCGGTCCGCTGCTCGCGCGCTGCGGTCAAGCGAAGGTGTCGCTGCCCGGCGGCTGCGCCATCGGCCAGCGGCCGGTCGACCAGCACGTGAAAGGCTTGCAGGCGATGGGCGCGACGATCGTTATCGAGCACGGCTACATGCACGCCGCCGCGGAGCGCCTGCACGGCGCCCGTATCATCATGGACATGGTGACCGTTACCGGCACCGAGAACCTGATGATGGCGGCGACGCTCGCCGAAGGCACGACGCTGCTCGAGAACGCCGCGCGCGAGCCCGAGGTGCTCGACCTCGCGCGCTGCCTCGGCGCGATGGGCGCGCGCATCGAAGGCGCGGGCAGCGACGTCATCCGCATCCATGGCGTGAGTTCGCTCGGCGGCGCCGCGCACGAGGTGATGCCCGACCGCATCGAGACTGGCACCTACCTCGCCGCGGCCGCCGCCGCGGGCGGGCGCGTGCGCCTGGTGGGTGCCGCGCCCGAGTCGCTCGACGCCACGCTGGAGAAGTTGCGCGAGGCCGGCGCGCGGATCCGCGTTGCCGGTGCCGCCATCGAGATCGAAGCCGCGGGCCGGCCGAAGCCGGTGAGCGTACGCACCGCGCCGTTCCCCGGGTTTGCCACCGACATGCAGGCGCAGTTCATGGCGCTCGCGAGCATTGCCGATGGCACAGCGGTGATCACCGAAACGATCTTCGAGAATCGCTTCATGCACGCGCTCGAGCTGCAGCGCCTGGGCGCCGACATCTCGATCCAGGGCAACAGCGCGCTGGTGCGCGGCGTCGAGCGCCTGCAGGGGGCGACGGTCATGGCCACCGACTTGCGCGCCTCGGCAGGGCTGGTCATCGCAGGCCTGGTGGCCGAAGGCGAGACCGTGGTCGAGCGCATCTACCACCTCGACCGCGGCTATGAAGCCCTCGAGAAGAAGCTCTCGGCCCTGGGGGCGCGCATCGAGCGCGTCAGCTAGGTACTCTGCGGTAGAATGCGCCCCCCTGGCTGATTTGGAAGCGCAATACCCGGATGGAACATGGCGAGCATAAGCATTGCGTTGTCGAAGGGGCGGATCTTCGACGAGACCGCACCGCTGCTCGCGCGCGTCGGCATCCGGCCTAGGGCGAACCCCGAAACCTCGCGCAAGCTGGTCATCGCCACGAATCGCCGCGACCTGCGGCTGATCGTGGTGCGCGCCTCCGATACTCCCACCTATGTGCAGCACGGCGGCGCCGATCTCGGCATCGCGGGGCGCGACGTGCTGGTCGAGCATGGCGGCGAGGGCCTCTACCAGCCGGTCGATCTCGGCATCGCGCGCTGCCGCATGATGGTGGCGGTGCGCAAGGGGTTCAACTATGCGAAGGCCGTGGCCCAGGGAGCCCGTCTGCGCGTGGCGACCAAATACGTCAACACGACTCGCGAGCACTTCGCGGCGAAGGGCGTGCATGTCGACCTGATCCGCCTTTACGGCTCGATGGAGCTCGCGCCGCTCACCGGACTCGCCGATGCGATCGTCGATCTCGTCGCTACCGGCCGCACGCTGCGCGACAACGGGCTCGTGGCGGTGGAAGAGCTCCTTCCCGTGTCCGCGCGCCTCATCGTCAACCAGGCCGCGCTCAAGACCAAGCGCGCCGCGCTGCAACCGCTGATCGACGCCTTCGCGCAGGCGGCCGAGTGAGGCGCCTTGCCACCACCGAGCGCGGCTTCGCTGCCAGCCTGGACGAGCTCACGCGCTTCGACGCCGCGCAGGATCCCCGGGTGCCGGAAACGGTGCGCGCCATCCTGGCCGACGTTCGCGCGAGGGGCGATGCTGCAGTGCTGGACTATGCGCGGCGCTTTGACGGCATCACGGCGAGCTCGCTCGCGGAGCTCGAGATTCGCCCGGCGGCGATGCAGGCGGCGCTCGCCGCGACGCCCGCGCCGCTCGTTCAGGCACTACGCGAAGCGCATGGACGGATCCGGGCGTTTCACGAGCGGCAGCTGCAGGCATCGTGGGACTACGTCGAGCCGGACGGCACGCGCCTTGGCCAGCGCGTGAGCGCGCTGGAGCGAGTCGGGCTGTATGTGCCCGGCGGCAAGGCCGCGTATCCGTCCTCGGTGCTAATGAACGCGGTGCCCGCCAAGGTCGCGGGCGTCGGCGAGCTCGTCATGCTGAGCCCGAAGCCCAACGCGCTGGTGCTCGCGGCTGCTGGGCTCGCGGGCGTCGACCGGGTAATCGGCATCGGCGGCGCGCAGGCGATCGCCGCGCTCGCCTACGGCACGGCGTCGCTGCCACGCGTCGACAAGATCGTCGGCCCGGGCAACGTCTACGTCACCGAGGCGAAGCGCCAGGTGTTCGGGCAGGTCGGCATCGACATGATCGCCGGGCCCTCCGAGATCCTGGTGATCTCCGACGGAGCCGCGCCCGCAGAATGGCTCGCGATGGATCTCCTCTCGCAGGCCGAGCACGACGAGGCGGCCCAGGCCTTGCTCCTCTCGCCCGACCGGGCGCACCTCGACGAGGTACAGGCGGCGATCGACCGGCTGCTGCCACAGCTCCCGCGCCGCGAGGTGATCGCGGCGTCGCTCGGCGCGCGCGGCGCGCTCATCCAGACGCGCGACCTAGAGGAGGCCTGCGCGCTCGCCAATCGCATCGCGCCCGAGCACCTGGAGCTTTGCGTCGCAGAGCCCGAGGCCTGGCTACCGAAGCTGCGCAATGCCGGCGCGATCTTCCTGGGTCGCTACAGCTCGGAGGCGATCGGCGACTACTGCGCGGGCCCGAACCACGTGCTGCCAACCGCGGGAGCCGCGCGCTTCTCCTCCCCGCTCGGCGTGTACGACTTCCAGAAGCGCTCGAGCATCATCGCGGTGTCGCAGGCGGCGGCGCAGTCGCTCGGCAAGCTCGCGGCGCTGCTCGCCGAAGGCGAGGGTCTCAGCGCGCACGCTCGCGCCGCGCAGATGAGGCTCGGCAAGTGACCCCGGACAAGCTCGTGCGGCCCGAGGTGCTCGCCATGTCGGCCTACCACGTGGCCGACGCCGCCGGCATGGTGAAGCTCGATGCGATGGAAAACCCGTACCCCCTGCCCGACGCCCTGCGGCGCGAGCTCGCCGAGGTGCTTTCGCGGGTGGCGCTAAATCGCTACCCCGAGCCGAACCCGCGCGCCCTGCGCGAGCTCATCATGCGCAAGATGCGCGTGCCGCCGGGGATGGAACTGCTGCTCGGCAATGGCTCGGATGATCTGATCCAGATCCTGACGCTCGCGCTGGCGCGCCCCGGCGCGACGCTGATGTATCCCTCGCCGACCTTCGTGATGTACGCGATGAACGCGGCCTTCTCGCGCATGCGCGCCGTGCCGGTC
>DASXRW010000585.1:0-14307 GCA_036506355.1 Burkholderiales bacterium | reverse complement strand
CCGGTCACGTTCTCCACGACCACCGGCTTGCCCCACGCGTTGCTCAGCCGCTCCGCAAGCAGCCGACCGGTGACATCCGGCGCCACGCCGGGCGAGAAGCCGACGAGGATGCGCACGGTCTGCTCGGGGTAATTCTGCTGCGCGAGCGCCTGTCCGGCGGTCATGGAGATCAACAGCGCTGCAAGAGCTGCTGCACGCATCACGAAACTCCTCATGACCATGCCAGTACACCAACTACCAACATGCCGAAAAGCGCCGCGAGGCCGACACCAAATGAAAGCGAACGAAGAAGTTGGACATTGGCGTAGTAACACAGCATGTGGGCGATGCGTGCCAGGATATAGACCCATGAGAGTGTATTTAGCCAACCCGCCGGGGCCGCAGACAGCACGCCAAACAAGCCAAGGAGAATGAACGCCGCAATGCTTTCATTGGTGTTGGCATGGGCACGGCTAGCACGGAAAAGGAAATTGCCGTGATCGGGCTCAACCGGCGCTCCGGGGCGATGCCTGGCCTTCAGGCCCGCCACATCAAGCACCAATAGTTGAACCAGCAACAGACCGCCCGTAGCTCCCATCGCCCAGATCGTGGGCACGTACGGTGTTAGCCAGGGTTGCACGCGTTAGCGGACGCGCGACGCTTTATCGCGCGTCCGTGCTGAACGCGCGAGAGGTCGCTTCGCGTGATGTTGCGCGTAAGCATCCAGTAGCCGGCGGATCATCCGCTGGTATTGCGTGTTGTGTTTCCGCGCCTCGTTTTTGAGAAACTCAACACTGCGCTTGCTCAAGGAGATAGTGACCTTTACCCCTTCGTCCCGGAAAACAAGATCTTCAGGGCGCGGCAGGAAATCAGGAACGACCTCTAGATCTCCGAGAGGCTCGTCTGTGTACCGAATTTTCTCGCTCATAGACTCGGTTTCCTGGAAGAAGCTAGTTTACGGCCAGGTAGGCTTTTTCGAGGGAACCATCGGCGGCGATCTCCTGCGCCGCGCCCGAGGCGACGATGCGTCCGCCTTCGATGACATAGGCGCGATCGGCGAGCGCGAGGGCGAGGCCGGCCATCTGGTCGACGAGCAGGATCGTGGCCGACTCGGCGCGCAGCCGGTCGAGCGCCGCGAAGAGGTCGTTGATCACCGCGGGCGCGAGGCCGAGCGAGGGCTCGTCGAGCAGCAGCATCTTCGGCCGGCCCATCAGACCGCGTGCGATGGCGAGCATCTGCTGCTCGCCGCCGGAGAGCAGGCCGGCGCGCTGATGCAGCCGTTCCCGCAGGCGCGGGAAGCGCTCGAGCATGGTCTCGATATCGCCGGCCACCGCGTCCTGAGGCGCGCCTCTACGACCAAACGCGCCGAGCTCGAGGTTGTGCAGCACCGAGAGCTCGGGGAACACCTGGCGTCCCTCGGGCACCAGCACCAGCCCGCGCGGCACCACCTTGTGCGCCGGCAGGCCGGTGATGTCCTCGCCGCCGAAAGCGATGCCGCCCTGCACCGGCCGCAGCAGGCCCGAGATCGCGCGCATCAGCGTCGACTTGCCGGCGCCGTTGGCGCCGAGCACGGCGACGAGCTCGCGCTCGCGCACCTGCAGCTCCACGCCTTTGAGCACGGGCTCGGCGCCGTAGCCGGCCGCGAGGCGGCCGACCTGGAGATAAGGCGCGCCGGGCTCTGCCGCCGCGCGCGGCGCGATGGCGCGCGCCGTGTGCTCGCCGAGATAAGCCTTGCGCACCGCCGGATCGCGCTGCACTTCTGCGGGCGCGCCTGCCGCGATGACCACACCCGCATCGAGCACCACGACCGTGTCGGAGATGCCCATGACCACCTCCATGTCGTGCTCGACCAGGACCACCGCGACGCCGCTGTCGGCGATGCGGCGCAGCAGCCGTGCGAGCCGCTCCTTGTCCTGGCGGGAGAGCCCGGCGGCCGGCTCATCGAGCAGCAGCACCGACGGGCCGGTGGCGAGCGCACGGGCGATCTCCACCAGGCGCTTGTCGACGTGCGGCAGGTCCGCCGCGCGCGCGTTGATATCGCCTTTGTAATTCACAAAGGAAAGCAATTCATCGCCGCCGCCTGCGATCGTCAGGTTCTCGGCCACCGTCATCGAGCTGAAGAGCAGCGTCGTCTGGTAGGTGCGTGCGACGCCCGCGCGGGCGATGCGCCAGGCTGCGGCTCCCTGCAGCTCGCGATCGCCGATGCGGATGCTGCCGGCATCCGGCCGGTAGAAACCGCTCAGCATGTTGAGCACGGTGGTCTTGCCCGCGC
Organism: Burkholderiales bacterium; assembly: GCA_036506355.1. Classification (GTDB taxonomy): domain Bacteria; phylum Pseudomonadota; class Gammaproteobacteria; order Burkholderiales; family SG8-39; genus SCGC-AG-212-J23. Next base: position 12,056 of record DASXRW010000585.1, on the reverse strand, counting down.
CGTTCGGACCGATGAGGCTCGTCACCTTTCCCGGCTCGGCGCGCAGCGAGACCTCGTTCGCCGCGCGTACGCCGCCGAACGCGATGCCAAGGTGCTCGACTTGCAGCGTCGCGCGCTGCGCTGGCGCGAGCGGCACCTCGGAATCGGAAACGGTGCGGGGCTTGCGTCGCCGCGCGGTCAGGCGCGTGACAAGCCCAGTGACGCCATCGGGCGCAAGCCAGAGCACCCCCAGGAGCAGCGCGCCGAAGAAGAGCAGCCGGTATTCGGCGAGCGCGGCGAGCGCTTCGGGCAGCAGCACCACGATCGCCGCGCCGACCAGCGGGCCCGCCAGCGATCCCGCGCCGCCGATGATCACCACCAGCACGAAGAGGAGCGATTGCGAGAAGCTGAAGGTCGAGGGCGTGACGAAGCCCGAGAGTGGCGCGAAAAGCGCGCCCGCGAGGCCCGCGCAGACCGCGGAGATGGCAAAGGCCGCGGTCTTGATCCGCAGCGGATCGAGCCCGATCGATTCCGCCGCCACCTCGGAATCCTTCACCGCGCGCATCGCCGCGCCCCACTTGGTTTTGGAAAGCAGATGAAACCCGTACGTCGCGGCGGCGGCCAGCATGATCGCGGCGATCGCCACGCCGCGCTCGCCAAAAGGTAATCCCAGCACCGCCGGTTGCGGCACGCCCATGATGCCGTTCTGCCCGCCGGTGACGCTGCGCCACTCGACCGCCAGGTTCTCGACGACAAAGCCAAAAGCAATTGTCACCATCGCCAGATAAGGCCCGCGGACCCGCATCGCCGGCAGCGCCAGCAGCGCGCCGGTCGCACCCGCGACGAGCGCGGCGACCGGAGCCGCCGCCCAGAAGCTCCATTTCGCAGCCACCGTCAGCACGGCAACCGTATAGGCGCCGAGCGCATAGAAGCCGACATGGCCGAAGGAAACCTGCCCGGTGAGGCCGAGCAGCACGTTGAGCCCGACGCCCGCGATCGCGGTCAGCGCCAGCGTCGCCATGATGAACACGTAGTAGCTGTTCGCCGTGGCGGTGAAGGCGATGGCGGCGGCGAAGGCGACGATGAGGGCGAGCGCCTTCATACCTTCTTCAGCTCCGCGCGGCCGAAGAGCCCGTTCGGCATCAGCGCGAGCGCCACGATCACCAGCGTGAAGGTCAGGATCTGCGTGTAGGCCGAGCCGAGCAGCGCGGTGATCAGCGACTCGACCACGCCGAAGAGCAGGCCTGCGAGCATCACGCCCCAGGCGCTGGTGATGCCGCCGAGGATGGCGACGGCGAACGCCTTGAGGCCGAACACCGTGCCCATGTCGGAGTGCACGTTGAAAAGCGGCGCGATCATGATGCCGGCGGCGCCCGCGAACAGCGTCGAGAGCGCGTAGGCCGCCGTGATCGCGAGCGGCACGTTGATGCCCATCAGGCGCGCGGCGTCCGCGTTCTGCACCACCGCGAGCATCGCTTTGCCGAGCCGGGTTCTGCGCGCGAAGAAGTGCAGGCCGGCCGCCAGCGCGAGGCCCACGGCGGGTATCGCGAGCTGCAGCATCGAGACGTGCAGGCCGGCGAGCTCGAGCGACGCGCTCGCCCACGGCAGCGCAAAGCCGCGCGGCTCCTTGCCGAAGGTGAAGAGCACGCTGTTGTCGGCGATGATGCCGAGCGCGACCGTGGCCATCAGCCAGGCGTTCGAGCCGCGGCTCGCGAACGGCCGCACCGCGAGCAGCTCGACGATCAGGCCGTACACCGCGCAGAGGGCGAGCGACATCGCCGCCGCCGGCACGAACGGCCAGCCCAGGCGAACGGCGAAGGTGTAGGCGAATACCGCGCCGAGCATCATCGAGCTGCCCTGTGCGAAGTTCACCGTTCTCGACACCGCGTAGGTGACGTAGAAGCCGAGCGCGAGCAGCCCGTACATGCTGCCCAAGCCCAATCCGGAAACTAGCGCCGATCCGACCATGGATAACAAAACGGCCGCGCGGAGGCGGCCGTTGGTTTTTCTCTTTTCGCCCGGCTACTTCTTCATGCCCACGGGCAGGATCTGGTTATCGATGAACTGGGTCCAGACATAGTCGTTCTCGTTGACCGCGTCGTGGTTCTGCGGGGTGAACGGCTTGTGATACGTCTTGATCAGCCCCTCGTAGCGCTCGATCTTGTAATAGCCCTCGCGGATCGCCGGCCCGTTGGTCGAGCCGGCCTTCTCGATCGCCAGCGCCGTGAGCATCATCGCATCATAGGCATTGGCGACGCCGACCGCGGGCGTCACATCGCCGGGGCCCTTGATGTCCGGATACTTCGCCATCAGCGCCTTCAGCACCTTGTCGCCCACCGGGGTCTGTTTGCCGAAGAAGCTGTAGGTCTGCACGAAGTGCACGCTCGGCGCGCTCGGGCCCGCGAGCTCGGTGAAGCGGCCGCCCGCCGGTCCCCAGTGCGACACGATCGGCGGCTTCCAGCCCATGCGGTCGAGCGACTTCACCACCTGGGCCGAAGGCCCGACGTTGCCGACCAGGAGCAGGCAGTCGGCGCCCGCGGCCTTCAGGCGCGAGAGCTGCGGCACGACGTCGACGTCGTTGCCCTCGAACTTCTCGATGCCCGCGGCCTTCTTGCCTTGCGCGGCGAGCGCGGCGGTGAGGCCCTTCTCGTTCGACTCGCCCCAGGGATTGTTGACCAGGATCATGCCGCAGTTCTTCGCGTTGAACGTCTTCTGGGCGTATTGCAGCATCGCCTTGTCGACGATCTCGTCGACCGCGGAGACGCGGAACACGAAGTTGGGATTGGCGCCGTTGCGGGTGATCGGCGTGCCGGCGGCCCAGGGTCCCATGAACGGCCGCTTCTCCTGGTTCACGATCGGCACGATGGCGAGCGATACCGGCGTATCGAGCCCGCCGAAGAGCACCGCCACGTTCTCCTTGAAGACCAGCTCGCGCGCCGCGATCACGCCTTTCGCCGGCGTCGCCTCGTCGTCGCGGCGCACCAGCTCGAGCTTCTTCTTGAGCACGCCGCCCCTGGCATTGATCTCGTCGATCGCGACCTGCAGGCCGCGGGTGATCGCCTCGCCGGCGCGCGCCGACTGTCCCGACAGCGCGGTGACCAGGCCGATCTTGATCGTTTCCTGCGCGTGCGCGGGCAAGGCCGCGGCGAGCGCGAGCAGCAATAGCAGACGTTTCATTGAACCTCCCGGGTGAACGCGCCAAGCTTAGCAGGACCCATGCCATGCTAGGCTCGCGCCATGAGCGATGCGGTGAAAATCGTCGAGGAATATCTGCGCCTGCACATGATTCCGGACCCGGACGCGGCGCGCCGGTTCTGCGCCCCCGAGATGGAGATCCGCTTCACCGGCAACCGGCTGATGCACGACCCGGCGCAGGCCACCGCCTTCAATCGCAGCCGCTACAAGTGGGTGAAGAAGAAGTTCGGTCCGACGCACGTCGTCGAGGGCGCGAGCGAAGCCGAAACCATTGTTTATCAAACCGGAACGCTCTACGGCGAATGGCTCGACGGCACGCCCTTCGAGGGCAACCGCTACGTCGACCGCTACTTCGTGCGCCACGGCAAGATCGTGAAGATGGAAGTCTGGAACGACAGCGCCGAGTGGCTTTTGGTGCGCGCCGGCCTGGCGAAGCCCTGATCTGGTGCAGCGGCCCCTTAAAGCGCACGGGCGCTACGCCTACTCTGCCATAACACGGCGCCCCGACTTCACTTGGCCGGAGGGTCGCCGCCTCGCCGTCTACCTCGGCCTCAACATCGAGCACTTCGAGTTCGGCTCGGGCCTCGGTGCCGCGCTGGGTCCGAAGACGCCCGAGCCCGATGTCCTCAACTACTCTTGGCGCGACTACGGCAACCGCGTCGGCGTCTGGCGCTGCCTGGAGCTGTTCGACGCGCTGAAGCTCCCCGTCGGCGCGCTCATCAATACCGCGCTCTACGACTACTGCCCGGAAGTGATCGAGGCCTTCGTCAAGCGCGGCGACGAGCTGATCGGCCATGGCCACACCAACTCCGAGCGCCAGGGCGACATGAAGCCGCAGGACGAGAAGGCGCTGCTCCAGTACTGCCGCAGCCGCATCAGGAAGGAATCGGGCGCGGCGCCCGCCGGCTGGCTAAGCCCGTGGATCTCCGAGAGCCTCGCGACGCCGGACCTTCTCGCCGAGACCGGTTACCGCTACACGCTCAACTGGTGCCACGACGACCAGCCGACGCTTTTCAACACCGCGAGCGGCAAGCTCTGGTCCATCCCCTACCCGCAGGAGCTGAACGACATCCCGATGATCGTCGTGCGGCAGATGGACGGCCGCGACTTCGCCGACATGATCGTCGACAACTTCGACGAGATGCTCGAGCAGTCCAAGGCGCAGCCGCTGGTGATGGGCATCGCGCTGCATCCCTACATCGTCGGGCAGCCCTATCGTCTAAGGCATCTCCGGAAAGCTCTCCGACACGTCGTCAAGCAGAAGATCTGGATTACCACTCCTGGAAAAATCTGCGACTTCGTTTCGAAGAAATAAGCGCTACTTCGGCGTGAAGGTGACGACCACGTAGTCGGCCTTGCCGACGTTCTTGACCCTGCGCGCGAAGAATTTCTCGAATCCAGAAAACCGAGTCGTCTGTCGGCGAGTGGGCTCACCGCAACAAGATCTGAACACGCTCCTCAAAGACGAGCGACAAGAAGTGATCCGAAAGGCTGTAAAGCCGGCGCGCGCCGCTATTCGGCCGTCCCGCCTCTTATTTGACTCCAACCTCTTGCTTGCTCGCTTCGTCCCAGAGCGACTGATTGCAGGCTGAGCCGTCCCATTCCGCCTTGATGCGATAGCGGCCTGCGGGCGCGAAGTTGGCTGCGACTTGCCTCGTATAGAAGCGGATGTCGCTGGCCCGCATGCTCGTTCGGACCATGCAGCGCAGAACGACGGTGTGCATTCCGGGCGGCAGGCGGACGAACGTATCGCCGCTCGCGTTCGTGCCGTCCACACTGGCCACGCCGACCTTGCAGATCGGATTGGAGCTGACGCCGAACTCCATGGCGATACCGCAGTTACTGGTCGACGATCCGTACCCGTAGATTGCCGCTTCGTCGCCTTGAGGCTCGCGGTTCCACAACGTGCCCGTGCTGCACGACGCAACGCCTGCAAGCAAACTGAGGAGAAACAATCGCGTCCGCATACCCGGACTTTAGCTTAACCAGCGTCGCGCATTGCGGAACATCTGCATCCACGGCGAGTCTTCGCCCAGGCGCGGCGGGCGCCAGGAGTATTGAACGCTCCTGAAGCAGCGCTCGGGGTGCGGCATGAGGATGGTGAAGCGGCCATCGGCGGTGGTGAGGCCGGTGATGCCCTGCGGGCTGCCGCTCGGGTTGTAGGGGTAGACCTCGGTGGGCTCGCCGCGGTGGTTCACGTAACGCATGCAGACAAGTGAAGGCTCGATGTCGAACTTGGCGCGGCCTTCGCCGTGGGCGGTGACGATGGGGATGCGGCTGCCGGACATGTCGGCAAAGAGGATCGAAGGGCTCTCCAGGATCTCGACCATCACCAGGCGACCTTCGAACTGCTCGGAGCGGTTGCGCACGAAGGCGGGCCAGTGCGCGGCGCCGGGGATGAGCTCTTTGAGCGCCGCCATCATCTGACAGCCGTTGCAAGCGCCGAGCGCGAAGCTGTCGCTGCGCGCGAAGAATTTCTCGAACTCGGCGCGCACGCGCGGGTTGTAGAGGATGGTGCTCGCCCAGCCGCGTCCCGCGCCGAGCACGTCGCCGTAGGCGAAGCCGCCGCCCGCGACAATACCCTTGAACCCCTCTAGCGTGCGCCGGCCGTCGAGGAGATCGGTCATGTGGACGTCGAGCGCTTCGAAGCCCGCGCGGTCGAAGGCCGCAGCCATCTCGACCTGGCCGTTGACGCCCTGCTCTCTCAGGATGGCGACGCGCGGGCGCGCGCCGGTGGAGACGGGCGTAGCGGTTGGATTGAAGGTCAAATGCAGCGAGAGGCCCGGGTCGTCATGCTCGATGATGCGGTCGAATTCCTCGCGCGCCGACTCCGGGTGATCGCGCAGGGCCTGCATGCGGTAGGTGATCTCGCTCCAGGTGCGCTGCGTGTGGTCGCGCTTGTTCAGGTAGACCTGGCGCCCGTTGCGCATGACGCGGATCTCGTCGCGGGCGTTCAGCTGGCCGACGACGTGCGCGCACTCGCCGAGCCCCGCCTCGCGCAGCACCTGCATCACGTTCGCGCGGTCGCGGCTGCGGATCTGGATCACGGCGCCGAGCTCCTCGTTGAAGAGCGCGGCGAGGACCAGCTCGCGCGCGCGGCCCCCGAGCTGCTCGTCGGTGTTGCGCTTGAAGGCGTCGACGTCGTCGATTGCCGCATCGAAGGTGATCGGATCGAGGTTGAGGGTGACGCCGCAGTGACCGGCGAACGACATCTCGCACACCGTGGTGAAGAGGCCACCGTCGGAGCGGTCGTGGTAGGCGAGGATCAGCGGCCGCAGCGCCTGGATCGCGGCGAAGAAAGCTTTGAGCAGCGCCGGATCATCGAGGTCGGGACAGTGCTCGCCGAAGTCGCGGTGCGTCTGGGCCACGATCGAGCCGCCGAGACGGTTCTTGCCGCGGCCAAGATCGATCAGCACGAGCTCGGTATCGCCGGCGTCGGTGCGAAGCTGCGGCGTGCGCGTGTCGCGCGCGTCTTCCACCGGCGCGAAGGCCGAGACGATCAGCGAGAGCGGGGCCACCACCTCTTTGCCGTCCCAGGAGGTCTGCATCGACAGCGAATCCTTGCCGACGGGAATCGAGACGCCGAGCGCCGGGCAGAGCTCCAGCGCGACCGCGCGCACGGTGTCATAGAGCGCGGCGTCCTCGCCCGGATAGCCGGCCGCGGCCATCCAGTTGGCGGAAAGCTTCACCTGCGAAAGCGAAGCAATGCGCGCCGCCGCAATGTTCGTGATCGCCTCGCCCACCGCCATGCGGCCCGAAGCCGGCGCGTCGATCAGCGCGAGCGGCGTGCGCTCGCCGATCGCCATCGCTTCGCCGGCATAGCCTTCATAGTCGAGGAGCGTCACCGCGCAATCGGCCACCGGCACCTGCCACGGACCGACGAAGGGATCGCGCGCGCAAAGGCCGCCGACCGTGCGGTCGCCGATCGAGACGAGGAAGTGCTTCGCCGAGACCGAGGGATGGCGCATCACGCGGTGCGCCGCCGCGTCGACGCTGATCTTGTCGAGCGCGATCGGGCTCCCCGGGCGCTCCAGGTGCCGCACGTCGCGCAGCATCTTCGGCGGCTTGCCCAGGATCACGGCGAGCTCGATGTCGACCGGGCGCTCGCCCAGCTGGCTGTCCTCCACGACGAGCCTGCCGTCGTCGGTGGCCCTGCCGAGCACCGCGAAGGGGCAGCGCTCGCGCTCGCAGAGGGCGCGAAAGCGCTCGAGCTCGGCCGGCGCGATCGCGAGCACGTAGCGCTCCTGCGCCTCGTTGCACCAGACCTCGCGCGGCGACATGCCGGTGTCTTCCGTCGGGATCTTGCGCAGCTCGAGGCGAGCGCCGCGCTGCGCCGACCACGCCAGCTCGGGCACGGCATTGGACAGCCCGCCCGCGCCGACGTCGTGGATCGAGAGGATCGGGTTCGCGCTGCCCAACTGCCAGCAGCGGTCGATCACCTCCTGCGCACGGCGCTGCATCTCGGCGTTGCCGCGCTGCACCGAGTCGAAGTCGAGGTCGGCGACGTTGGCGCCCGCGCCCATCGAGGACGCCGCGCCGCCGCCCATGCCGATGAGCAGGCCCGGACCGCCGAGCTGGATAAGTAGCGTACCTGTGGGGAACGAAGCCTTGGTGGCATGCGAGGCGTCGATATTGCCGAGGCCTCCCGCGAGCATGATCGGCTTGTGGTAGCCCCGTAGCACACCGCCCACTTCGGCCTCGAAGGCGCGGAAGTAGCCGCAGAGATTGGGCCGGCCGAACTCGTTGTTGAACGAGGCGGCGCCGATCGGCCCCTCGAGCATGATGTCGAGCGCCGAGGCGATGCGGCCGGGCTTGCCGGGCGAGGCGCCTTCCCAGACCTGCTCGTGGCCGGGGATGCGCAGGTTGGAGACCGAGTAGCCGACGAGGCCGGCCTTCGGCTTCGCGCCGCGGCCGGTGGCGCCCTCGTCGCGGATCTCGCCGCCGGCGCCGGTCGAGGCGCCGGGGAATGGCGAGATCGCGGTGGGATGGTTGTGCGTTTCCACCTTCATGACGGTGTGCACCGTGCCGGCATGGCGCGCATAGGTGCCGTCGCCGCGCGGGTGGAAGCGCTGCGCGTCGCCGCCTTCCATGATCGCGGCGTTGTCGGCATAGGCGACCACGCTGCCCGCCGGGCTGACCGCGTGCGTGTGGCGGATCATGGCGAAGAGCGACTGGCTCTGCCGCTCGCCGTCGACGATCCAGTCGGCGTTGAAGATCTTGTGGCGGCAGTGCTCCGAGTTCGCCTGCGCGAACATGGTGAGCTCGGCGTCCGTGGGGTCGCGCCCCATCGCCCGGTAGGCGCGCTCGAGATATTCGATCTCCTCGGCGCTGAGCGCCAGGCCGAGCCGTACATTGGCCTGCGCGAGCGCGTCGATCGGGATCCGTTGCAGCGGCCGCGGCGGCACGTGCTCGAACAGCCGCGCAGCGTCATCGAAGGACGAAAGCACCGTCTCGGTCATGCGGTCGTGGAGCAGCCCGGCGATGCCGGGCTTCGTCGAGTCGATGGTGAACGCCGTGCCGCGCTCGATGCGCTTGACCGCGGCGAGGCCGCAGTTTCTCGCGATGTCGGTCGCCTTGGACGACCAGGGTGAGACGGTGCCCAGGCGCGGCACCACCAGATAAACGGTGCCGCGCCCCGCCGGCGCGTGATCACCATAGGCCAGCAAGCGCTCGAGCCGCGCGCGCTCCTTCGCGGCGAGCTCGCCCTCGGTCTCGACGAAATGCCAGAACTCGGCGCCGACGGCGCGCACGGCCGGATCTATTTTCTGCAGCGCGGTGACGAGCTTGGCGAGGCGGAACTCCGAAGCCGCACGAGGCCCGCGGAGCTGGAGAATTTGTGCCACTAGTTGCGGACCTGCGGCTCCTTCACGGTGCCCCCGAGGAGGAGGGTTGCGCTGAGCGTGCGCGAGGCGGTCTTGACGTCGGCGACGATGCGTCCCGAGAGCGCGCCGCTCTCCGAGATGTCGGCGCTCGCGCCGGCGTTGAGGGCACCCGCGCCGATGGTGACGTTGCGCAGCGAAACCGCGCCGCGGTTGTAGCTGCCCTGGCCGTTCATCTCGAGGAACTGCGTGCTGCCGGCGAACTGCTTGCCGCCGCTCTGGATCGCGCGCGCCAGATCGAAGCTGCCGAGCGTACCCTTGCTGACGGTGAAGTTGCCGTCGATGCGGCTCGCCGAGACCAGCGTTCGCGGGTCCGGCGCGCTCATCGAGAACTTGCCCGTGCCCTCGGCGCTGCCCGATGAAAGCAGCGCCGGCGCGAACACCGCGGCGTTGATGTTGCGCACGGTCACCACGCCGTCGACGATCCAGTTGCCGCCCCAGCGCACGTTGGCGGTGCCGGTCATCGCGCCGCCCAGGATCGAGCCGCCCCACTCGGCTATCGTCATGCCCCGCGGGGTGGCGTTGCCCTTCATGGCGAAGTTGCTGAGCGTGACCTGCGGCGCGACCGGCAGCGTGAAACCCGCTGCCGTGAGCTCGAAGATGACGCCGTCGTCCTGCGGCGTGATTTTCGCGACCAGCGCGTCGGGGCCGCGCACCGTGGCGTTCTTCATCCCGCCCTTGGCGTCGAGCGCGATATCCGCCTGCAGGCTCTTCGGCAGCGTCGCCGGCCCGGGCACCTCGAGGCTCTTCACCACGATGCGCTCCACGGTGAAGCTGTCGCTCTTCACAGTGGCGAATAACGCGTCGCCGATCGCCTGCTGCGGCAGGCTGAAGCCGTCGAGCTCGATCTTGCTGAACTCCTTCTTGTCAGCGAACACCGAGCCCGGCGACGGATAGCCCGTGACGTGCGCGATCTTCGCGTCCCCCACCCTGACGTCGGCAAAGCGCACCTGCAATCCGGTCAATAGCCAGAGGTTTGCGGAGCCGATCTTGACCGGGCGCCCGAACGCCTCGGTCGCGACGCGCTCGTAGTCGGCCGTGCCGAGCGGCACGACATGGGCGATGCCGATCGCGACCACGAGGAGCAAGCCCAGCGTGACCGCGACGGGCTTGCCCCACTTCCCCGGGCGCCGGATCTTCGGCAGCGGCGCGGCCACGACCGGCTTCTTCTTCTCGGGCTTGGGCTCCTTCTCCTTGGGCTTGCCCTTGGCGAGCGCCGCCTTCTCGCGGTTGACCTCGTCCATGTCGAGGTCGTCCTCGCTCACGGGGATGTCTTCCTCGGCCGCCCTCGGCGCGACCTTCTTGCCTTCCTTCGCCATCGCGGCGGCGGTGGCGGCTTCCGCCTTGCGGCGGATCTCGTCGGCCTCGCGCTTGCGGCGCTCCTCTTCCTGGGCGTGGCGCTGCTCTTCCTCGCGCGAGCGCCGCGCCTCTTCCTCTTTGCGGCGCTGCTCGTCTGCCTCGCGCCGGCGCCGGTCGGCTTCCTCTTTCTCCTGCCGCTCGGCCTCCTCGCGCGCGCGGCGCTCGGCCTCCAGCTTCGCCTTGCGCTCGGCCTCTTCCTTCGCCTTGCTCTCTTCCTCGTCCTTGTTGGTGAAGCTGTCCAGATCGGCGAGCAGCGAGTCCGCGAAGCTGTCCGTCTTTGCTTGCACCTTTGGGGCCTCGGCCTTCGGCGCCGGCGCTTTAGCTGCCGGTTTCGGCGCCGCGGCCTGGACCGCCTCTTCCTCCTCGCGCTGCTTGCGCTTGGCGGCACGCGCGGCTTCGCGCTCGGCCTCTTCCTGCTGCTCGCGCGCCGCTTCCTCTTCTTCGCGCTGCTTCTTCTTCGCCGCGCGCTCGGCCTCACGCTTCGCCTGCTCCTCCTGCTCCCGCGCAGCCTCTTCCTCTTCGCGCTGCTTGCGCTTGGCGGCGCGCTCCTCCTCGGCCTTGCGCTCCTCCTCCTCCTTCTGCTTGCGCCGCGCCTGCGCCTCCTCCTCTTCGCGCCTGCGACGCTCAGCGCGCTCCTCTTCCTCGCGCTTGCGCTCGGCTTCCAGGCGCTTGCGCTCTTCCTCCAGCTCCTTGCGCGCGCGCTCGGCCTCTTCCTTGGCCTTGCGCTCGGCTTCCTCGCGCGCCCTGCGCTCCTCCTCCAGCTGCTTGCGCGCGCGCTCGGCTTCTTCCTTCGACTTGCGCTCGGTGTCCTCGCGTGCCTTGCGCTCCACCTCGAGGCGTTTTTCCGTTTCCTCGCGCGCTTTGCGCTCGGCCTCGAGTTTCGCCTTCGCTTCCTGCTCGACCTTGAGCTTGGCTTCGGCGGCCTTCAGCGCCGCATCGCGCGCCGCCTTGACCTTGGCTTCGGCTGCCGCATTCGCTGCGGCGACCGCATTGGCCGCGGCATCCGCCTTGGCCTTGGCCTCGGCGTCCTCCTTGTGCTTCTTCTCGGCTTCGGCGCGGAGCTTCGCCTCCATCTCGGCGCGCGTCTTCGCTTCCGCCTCTTTCTTTAAGCGCTCGCGCTCCGCCTGGGCTTTTGCTTCCGCCTCCTCGCGCGCCTTGCTGAGCGCCGATTGCTGGGCGGGCGGCGGCGCAGCGGGTGCAGAGGTCTTGGAAGGCGTGCCGAGCGAGCTGAAGTCGAGGCCTTGCGGCGCCGCGGGCTTGGACGGCGGCGAGGTTGGCGCAGAGGCGGGCTTGGGAGGCGCCGTGAACGAGCTGAAGTCGAGGTCGCCGCCGCTGGACTCGGCGGGTGCCTTTGCCGCGGGCTTGGCACCCGGCTTGGGCGCAGCCGCCGCCGGTTTCGGCGCCGCTGCGGGCGCGGCGGCGCCGGCACCGGGCGAGACTGCCCGGATGAAGCCGTTCTTGTCGAGCTGCGCGACCAGCGTCTGGAAGGCAGCGTCGAAAGTCTTGCCGACTTTCTGCGCCACGTCGGCGAGAGTCGCGCGCCCGTCGATCGCGGAGAGCACTGCGCGGTCCGGCCGCGTGAGAAGGCTCGTCTTTCCGGCGGCCTCCTGCACTCCCTTTCCCGACTTCGAGTAGATTGCGGTC
>DASXRW010000584.1:0-17362 GCA_036506355.1 Burkholderiales bacterium | reverse complement strand
CGCCGCCGCCAGCGTTGCCGCCATTTCGGCCGGGTGGTGGCCGTAGTCGTCGATTAGCGTGAAGACACCGCCCCCGTCGAGCGCAACTTCGCCGTAGTTCTGGAAGCGCCGGCCGACGCCGCGAAACTCGGCGAGCGCCTTGAGGATCGCGGCGTCCGCCACGCCGAGTTCGTCCGCCACCGCGATCGCGGCGAGCGCGTTGAGGATGTTGTGGCGTCCCGGCAGGTTGAGCAGCACCTCGAGCGCGCGCCCGCCAGGACGTTGCGCTCGGAAGCGCATGCGTGCGCCCTGGTGCGTGATCGCTTCGGCGCGCAGGCTGCAATCGTCGCCTGTGCCGTAGGTGACGATCGGTTTCGAAACCAGCGGCAATACGTCGCGCACGTTGGGATCGTCGCCGCAAAGAACGGCCGCGCCATAGAACGGCAGGTTCTGCAGGAATTGCACGAACGCCTGCTTGAGGCGCGGGAACTCCTGGCCATAGGTGTCCATGTGGTCGGCGTCGATGTTGGTCACAACCGCGATCACCGGCTGCAGGTGCAGAAAGGAGGCGTCTGATTCATCGGCTTCCACGACGATGAAATCGCCGCTGCCCAGGCGCGCATTGCTGCCGGCGGCGTTGAGCCGGCCGCCGATCACGAAGGTCGGGTCGAGACCGCCTTCGGCGAGCACGCTCGCCACCAGGCTCGTCGTGGTGGTCTTGCCGTGCGTGCCGGCGATCGCCACGCCGCGCTTCAGGCGCATCAGCTCCGCCAGCATCAGCGCGCGCGGCACCACCGGAATGCGCTGCTCGCGCGCCGCAACGAGCTCGGCGTTGTCGGCCTGCACCGCGCTCGACACCACGACCGCATCGGCGCCGTTGACCTGTTCCGGCTTGTGCTGCAGGAAAATCTTCACCCCGAGCGTGCCGAGGCGGCGCGTCGCGGCATTGGCGGCGAGATCCGAGCCGCTCACCTGGTAGCCGAGGTTCGCGAGCACCTCGGCGATGCCGGACATGCCGACGCCGCCGATGCCGACGAAATGGATGCGTCGCACCTTGTGCTTCATCGCGCAAGCTCCATACAGCGCTGCGCGACCACGCGAGCCGCCTCCGGCTTTCCGAGCGCGCGAGCGTTGCGCGCCATCTGCAGGAGCATGGCTCGATCCATGCTGCGGATGAGCCCCGCCAGCCGTTCAGCGCTGAGCTCGGACTGCGGCAGCAGGATCGCCGCGCCGCGCTCGGCGAGAAAGCGCGCATTGGCCGTCTGATGGTCATCGACCGCGTGCGGGAAGGGCACGAGCACGCTCGCCATGCCGCCCGCCGAAAGCTCGGCGATGGTCACGGCGCCGGCGCGGCAGATGACGAGATCGGCCTCCGCATAGCGCCGCGCCATGTCGTCGATGAAGGCGACGAGCTCGCCCGGCACGCCCGCGGCGGCGTAGTGGCTGCGCAGGCTTTCCAGATGCTTCTCGCCCGACTGGTGAACGACCGTCAGGCGCTCGCCGAGCAGGGCAAGGGCGCGCGGCACCGTCTCGTTCAATGCCTGCGCGCCGAGGCTGCCGCCGACGATGAGCAGTCTGAGAGGGCCCTGACGGCCATGGAAGCGCTCTTCCGGCGCTGCGATCGCTGCGATGTCTGCGCGCACCGGATTGCCGGTCCACTCGGCGCGCGCCAGCGCTTCGGGAAAGGCGACCATCACCTTGTCCGACACGCCGGCGAGCACGCGGTTGGCGAGCCCGGGAATCGCATTCTGCTCGTGCAGCGCAAGCGGCCGCCCGAGCAGCGATGCCATCATGCCGCCGGGAAAGGCGACGTAGCCGCCCAGTCCCAGCACGACGTCGGGCCGGATGCGCCGGATGTGCCGCGCGCTCTCCCAGAATGAAAAGAGCAGATTGGCCGGGAGCAAGAGCTTCTGCAGCAGTCCCTTGCCCCTCGCCGCACGCGCGCGGATCCACGCCGCGGTGTAGCCGTGCCGCGGCACCAGCCGCTCCTCCATGCCACCCCGCGCACCCATCCACACCACCTGCCAGCCCGCCGCGCGCGCCTGCTCGGCAACCGCCAGCCCCGGGAAGATGTGGCCGCCGGTGCCGCCCGCCATGATGAGGAGCGTTCTCATGCGTGCAACCCACGCGCCAATTGGCGGTTCTCCCAGTCGATCCGAAGAAGCAGCGCCAGCGCGACAAAATTCACTACCAGCCCCGAGCCGCCGTAGCTCATGAGCGGCAGCGTCAGGCCCTTGGTCGGCAGCAGGCCCATGTTGACGCCCATGTTGATGAAGGCCTGAAAGCCGAGCCAGATGCCGATGCCCTGCGCGGCGAGCGCGGCGAAATGCCGCTCGCGCGAGGCGGCCTGGCGCGCGATGGCGAAGGCGCGCGCGACGATCCATGCGAAGAGCGCGATCACCAGCGCGACGCCGGCAAAGCCGAGCTCCTCCGCCAGCACGGCGAGCAGGAAATCGGTATGCGCTTCGGGCAGGTAGTGCAGCTTCTCGACGCTCGCACCGAGCCCCACGCCGAGCCACTCGCCGCGCCCGAAGGCGATCAGGGAGTGGGACAGCTGATAGCCGCTGCCGAAGGGATCGGACCAGGGATCCATGTAGCCGAAGATGCGGTGCATGCGGTAGGGTGAGGCGAGCACCAGCATCACGAAGCCGGCGGCCAGCATGCCGAGGAGCGCCGCAAAATGACGGCCGTTCATGCCGCCGAGGAAGAGCACCGCGAAGGCGCTGACGGCGATGACCACCAGCGCGCCGAAATCGGGCTCGCGCAGCAGCAGCCATGACACGAGCAGCATCACGGCGAGCATCGGCAGCAGTCCGCGCTTGAAGCTCTTCAGGACGCTGTGCTTGCGCACGGTGTAGTCCGCGGCGTAGAGCACCGCCGCGAGCTTCATCAGCTCGGAGGGCTGCACGCTGAACACCGGCAGGGGAAGCCAGCGCCGTGCACCGTTGACCTCGCGCCCCACGCCCGGGATCAATACCGCCGCGAGCAGCGCGACGCCGCCGAGGAAGAGCCACGGCGCGGCCCGCTGCCAGCCGCGCGCGGGAACCAGAAACACCATCAGCGCCGCGGCGAGCGCCGCGCCGAGAAACAGCGCGTGGCGCGCGAGGAACCACGCGGCGTTGTTGCCGGTATAGCGATTTGCCTCCGCGGTGGCGATCGAAGCCGAATACACCATGACGAGGCCGGTCGCCGCGAGGAGCAGCGCCGCCCACGCGAGTGAGCGGTCGTACTCCGCCGCCGGCGCATTGCGCGCGAGTACGAAAGTCTGGCTCATGCGAGCGAGCGCACCGCGGCGGCGAAAACCTCGCCGCGGTGCTTGTAGTCGCGAAACATGTCGAAGCTGGCGCAGGCCGGCGAGAGCAGCACCGCTTCGCCCGCCTTGGCGAGCTCCGCGGCACGCCGCACCGCGGCCTCGAGCGACGCGCAGCGCTCGGTCGGCAGCTCAGCGAAGGCCACCTCGATCAGTCCGGCGTCGCGGCCAATCAGCAGCACCCGGGATGCAAACTGCTCTACCGGCCCGCGCAATGGCGAGAAATCCTGCCCCTTGCCTTCACCACCCAGGATGAGCACTGCCTTGCGGCCAAGCCCGCGCAGCGCGGCGATCGTGGCGCCGACATTGGTGCCCTTCGAGTCGTCGTACCAATCGACGCCTTGGCGCCGCGCCACGAGCTCCAGACGATGAGGCAAGCCGCGAAATGATTTGAGTCCCGCTGCGATTCGCTCGCGCGGCAGCCCAAACGCGCGCGCCAGCGCGCACGCCGCGAGCGCGTTCGCCACGTTGTGCGCGCCGTGGATCGCCAGCGCGGTCGCTTCCACGATTTGCGCCTCGCCCTCAACCAGCCAGCCCTGTACGAGCCCAAACGCTTCGCCGGAACGCGGTGCGTCCAGGCCGAAGCTCACGACCCGACGGCCGGGCAGCGCCATCGCCGCCGAGGCCGCGTCGTCGCGATTCAGGATCTGAACGCCATCGCCCTGAAAGATGCGCGCCTTGGCCGCAGCGTACTCGTCGATGCCGGCATAGCGGTCCAGATGGTCCTCGGTGAGGTTCAGCATCGTGGCCGCACGCGGCTTGAGCGACCACGTGGTCTCGAGCTGGTAGCTTGAGAGTTCCACCACCCAGGCCGCGGGCGGCGTCTTTCTTTTCATGGCGGCCTCGAGCACCGGCGGCGAGATGTTGCCCGCCACCTCGGCGTCGACGCCTGCGCTCTTCAGCAGGTGGCCGGCGAGTGCCGTCACCGTGCTCTTGCCGTTCGTGCCGGTTATCGCCAGCACCGGCGCGCGGTTGGTCCAGGCAAATAGCTCGACATCACCCAGGACGGGGACGCCGCCCGCGAGCGCCTCGGCGATCAGGGGATCGGCGAGCGACAGCCCGGGGCTGATGCACAGCAGATCGACGCCTTCCAGCAGTGCGGGCGTGAACGCACCCAGGCGTACGTCGCCGGCAAACTGCCGAGGGGGCACGCTGCGCGTGTCAGCGACGCGCACGCGCGCGCCGTGCTGCTCCGCCCAACGCGCGACCGATAGCCCGGTGTCGCCCAGGCCGAGCACCAGCACGCACTTGCCGGCGAGACCGGTGCGCTCGGGGCGGGGCAGCAGCCGGAAGGGGGGCTCGCGCATCATCGCAGCTTGAGCGTCGAGAGCCCGAAGAGGACGAGCATCATGGTGATGATCCAGAAGCGCACCACCACCTGGCTCTCCTTCCAGCCCTCGAGCTCGTAGTGGTGGTGCAGCGGCGCCATGCGGAAGATGCGCTTGCCGCCGCTCCACTTGAAGTACAGCACCTGGATCATCACCGACAGCGTCTCGGCGACGAACACGCCGCCCATGATGAAGAGCACGATCTCTTGGCGCACGATCACCGCCACCGTGCCGAGCGCCGCGCCGAGCGCGAGCGCGCCGACATCGCCCATGAACACTTCGGCGGGATAGGCGTTGAACCAGAGGAATCCCAGTCCGGCGCCCGCTAGGGCACCGCAGATGACGGCGAGCTCGCCCGCGCCGGCGATATAGGGCAGCCCTAGGTATTTGGAGAACACTGCGTGCCCCGCCACGTAGGCGAATACGCCCAGCGCACTGCCCACCAGCACCGTGGGCATGATGGCGAGCCCGTCGAGGCCGTCGGTGAGGTTCACCGCGTTGGAAGTGCCGACGATGACGAAGAAGGTCAGCACGATGAAGCCGAGGGTGCCGAGCGGATAGGCCACGAACTTGAAGAACGGCACGATCAGCTGGTTCAGCGCGGGCATGCTTTGCGCGAGCCAGGCGAGATAGGCCGCCGCCGCCAGGCCGATCACCGACTGCCAGAAGAACTTCGCCTTCGCCGACAGCCCCTTCGGGTTGCGATGCACGACCTTGCGGTAGTCGTCGATCCAGCCGACCGAGCCGAAGGCGAGCGTCACCAGCAGCACGACCCAGAGGAGCTTGTTCGACAGGTCCCCCCACAAGAGGGTCGTCACGCAGATCGAGACCAGGATCAGCGCGCCGCCCATGGTCGGCGTGCCTGCCTTGGTCAGATGCGAGCGCGGCCCGTCGTCGCGCACCGCCTGGCCGATCTTGTAGGCGGTGAGCTTGCGGATCATGTAAGGCCCGAGCACCAGCGATACCGCGAGTGCCGTAAGGCAGGCGAGCACCGCCCGCAGCGTGATGTAGTTAAAGACGTTAAACACGCGCAGGTCCTTGGCCAGCCATTGCGCGAGCTCGAGCAGCATCAGTGCGCTCCTTCTGTACGCGAGCCGGTGAGAGCCGCTACCACGCGCTCCATCTTCATGAAGCGCGAACCCTTGACGAGGACGGTGCGACCGCGGATCGCCGGCACCAGCGCTTCGACATCGCTGAAATGCTCGGCGCCGGCGCCGAAGGCCGCCACCGCGTGGGCACTCGCCTCGCCCAGCGCGAGAAGCTGCGTCACCCCGCGCGAGCGCGCATACGCGCCGATCTCGCGATGGAATTCCGGCCCGCGCGGCCCGACCTCTCCCATGTCGCCGAGCACGAGCACGGTCGGCGCGGGGCATGAGGCCAGCACATCGATCGCGGCGCGTACCGAGTCCGGATTGGCGTTGTAGCTGTCGTCGATCACAGTGAGTCCGTCCTGTGTCTGCTTCACCTGCAGCCGGCCCGTGTAGGGACGGAAGGTGCTCAGGCCGGCGGCGATCGACGCCAGCTCGATGCCCGCGGCATGCGCGCAGGCGGCCGCCGCAAAGGCGTTGCGCACGTTGTGCAGTCCGGGAATGGCGAGCGCCGCTCTCGCCTCGCCCTCCGGCGTGCGCAGGCGCAGCTCGCTCGACAAGTCTTTGAGCGCGTAGCTGCCGCCCACCGTCGCCTTGCCGATACCGAAATCGACCACGCGGCGCCCACGCGCGCGCTGGCGAAAGAAGTCGGCGTGCTCGTCGTCGGCGTTCACCACGGCGACGCCGCCGGCGGAAAGCGCGTCGTACACGCTCGCATTTTCCGCCGCGACCTCGTCGACGCTGCCCATGAATTCGAGATGCTCGCGCTGCGCGTTATTGACCAGTGCCACGGTGGGTGCCGCGAGCTGCGCCAGATAGGCGATCTCGCCGCGGTGGTTCATGCCTAGCTCGATCGCGCACCAGCGGTGCTCGTTCCGCAGCCGAAGCAGCGTGAGCGGCACGCCGACGTCGTTGTTCAGATTGCCGGTGGTCGCCAACACCGCCTGCTCCCCCGCATGGCGCCGCAGGATCGCCGCCAGCATCTCCTTTACCGTGGTCTTGCCGTTCGAGCCGGTCACGGCGACGAGCGCCGGCGCGAATCGCGTGCGCCATCGGCCGGCAAGCTCGCCGAGCGCGCGCTTGGTATCTTCGACGATGATGACGGGAAGGGGGAACGATCCCTGGTAGCGCCCATCCACCATCGCGGCGGCCGCGCCGCGCGCCGCCGCGGCCGCAAGAAAATCGTGCCCGTCGAAATGCTCGCCGCGCAGCGCGACGAAAAGCTGGCCCCGCGCCACGGAGCGGCTGTCGGTCGACACGCCGTCGAAGCGCGTGTCGGCTCCGCTCGCGCGACCGCGGCTCAGCGCTGCGGCCTCGCTGAGCATCATCATCGCTCGCCCCGCATCGCGAGCGCTGCCCGCGCGACCGCATGATCGGAAAACGGCAGGCGTTGCCCGGCGATTTCCTGGTAGCTCTCGTGTCCCTTGCCGGCGATCAGCACCACGTCCTCCGCCGCCGCCTCGAGCACAGCGGCCACGATCGCCTGGCGCCGGTCCGGCTCGCGCCGCGCCTCGCCACCGACGCCGCTCGCGACGGCGTCGATGATCAGCATGGGGTCTTCGCTGCGTGGGTTGTCGGACGTGATGAGCACGCGGTCCGCCCTGCGCGCGGCGACAGCTCCCATCAGCGGGCGCTTCGCCGCATCGCGGTCGCCGCCGGCGCCAAAAACCACGGCGAGGCGGCCGCCGCGCTGCACGGCGAGCGGCCGTAGCGCGTCGAGCACTTTCTCGAGCGCATCGGGTGTATGCGCGTAATCGATGACGACGAGCGGGCGCTCGCCGACTGCCTGCATCCGCCCCGGCACGTCCGGCAGCTCGGCGACCAGGCGCAGCGCCTCGCCAAAGGGAACGCCGTACGCAGCGAGCGCGCCCAGGACGCCGAGCACGTTTGACAGGTTGAAGCGCCCGAGCTGACGCGTGGCGAGCTTGCCATCTCCCCAGCTGGAGGCGACGTGCATGGCCGGGCCCAGGCTGAGCCACTCATTCACCACACCGCGAGGCACCGCCTGCAGGCTGTAGCCGATAGTGCGTATGCGACCGGCGAGCCGGCGCGCGAGCTCGACGCCGAAAGCGTCGTCCAGATTGAGCACGGCCGTTTGCAAGCCCGGAGCGGCGAAGAGCTGCGCTTTCGCTTCGCCGTAGGCCTGCATGCTGCCGTGATAGTCGAGGTGATCGTGCGAGAGATTGGTGAAAAGCGCGCACGAGAAATGCACGCCATTCACCCTCCCCTGTACCAGACCGTGGGAGGACACTTCCATCGCCACCGCGCGCGCGCCTGCCGCGCGAAATTCGTTCAGCGTCGCCTGCAGCTCGAGCGCATCGGGGGTCGTATTGCCGGCATCGTGCAAGGCGCCGGCGAAGCCGCTGCCGAGCGTGCCGATGACGCCGCTGCGCGCGCCGCAGCGCTCGAGCGACGCGGCGATCCACTGGCTGCACGAGGTCTTGCCATTGGTGCCGGTCACGCCGCACATCCAGAGCTGCTCGGAGGGCCGACCGTGGAAATCCGACGCGAACATTCCGGCGCGCTGCTTGAGCTCGTGCACCGCGATGTTTGGCACGCGCCACTCGGCGCGCCAGGTGAAATGCTCCGCCTCCCACAGCACGGCCGATGCGCCGCGGCCCAACGCATCCGGAATGAAGGCGCGGCCGTCGGCCTTCTCGCCCGGATAGGCGAAAAAGGCGCTTCCCGGAGCACAGCGGCGGCTATCCGCAGTCAGCCGCTCGATCATTGCCCCTTGGGCGGCGAGGCGCTCGAACAGCTCCATGGACTCGTCAAGTGCTCTCCCTCGCTTCATCGAAGCCCGCCGGCGGCTCGAGCGGCTCGAGCGGCGCATCGTGCGGCACGCCGAGCAGGCGCAGAGCGCCCTGCATCACCTGGGCGAAGACCGGCGCCGCGACCGAGCCGCCGTAATGCTGCCCGGCTGCAGGTTCGTCGATCATGACCGCGATCACGACCCGGGGCGCCGAGACCGGCGCGAGACCGACAAAGGAGGCAAGGTATTTATCCGCGGCGTAGCCGCCGTTCTCCTGTTTGTGGGCCGTGCCGGTTTTTCCCGCGACACGCCAACCCATGACCCGCGCCCGGGGACCCGTCCCGCCGGGCTGGACCGCCGTTTCCAGCATCGCCCGCACGGCCCGCGCCGTCTCCGCCGAGATCAGCCTCTCGCTGCTCGCGGCCAGTTCGTTTTTGACCAGCGTGAGCGGTACCAATTCCCCGTCGGTTGCGAACACGGTGTACGCGCGCGCAAGCTGGATCAGGCTCACCGAGATGCCATGGCCATAAGCCATGGTCGCCTGCTCGACCGGGCGCCAGCTGCGGTAAGGCCGCAGCCGCCCGCCGGCGGCGCCCGGAAAGCCGAGCTGCGGCGCGGCGCCGAAACCGAGCCGCCGGAAGAGATCCCACATCGCTTCGCGCGGCATCGCGAGGGCCAGTTTCGCCGCACCGACATTCGATGACTTCTGCAGCACCTGCGCCACGCTGAGCGCCGGCGCCGGATGGACGTCGCGGATCGTGTAATTGGCGAGCGTCAGCCGTCCCGGTGCGGTGGCGACGATGGTCTGCGGACTCACCTTGCCGGTTTCCAGCGCCAGCGCGACGGTGAAGGGCTTGAGGGTCGAGCCGGGCTCGAAGAGGTCGGTAATCGCGCGATTGCGCAGCTGCGCGCCGCTCAGCCGCGCACGGTTGTTCGGATTGAACGAGGGCACGTTGGCAAGCGCCAGCACTTCACCGGTACGCACATCGAGCGCGATCAGCGCGCCCGCTTTGGCTCGATGCTGCAGGACGGCGCCTTTCAGCGCGCTGTAGGCAAGGCTCTGGATCTTGTTGTCGATCGAGAGCGTGAGATCCTTGCCGTCCTGCGCCGCGCGGATCGCCTCGACGTCCTCGACCACGCGCCCGAGCCGGTCCTTGAGCACGCGCCGGCTGCCCGCTCTGCCGCCGAGCGAATCCTGATGGGCGAGCTCGATGCCCTCCTGGCCGGCGTCGTCGACGCCGGTGAAGCCGATGAGATGCGCGGTCACTTCTCCGGCCGGATAGTAACGCCGGTATTCGCGGCTTTCGTAGATGCCGCGCAGGCCGAGCTGCGCGACCGCTTCGGCGGTATCCGGCGAAACCTGCCGCTTGAGATAGGCGAAATCACGCGCCGGCTCGGCGAGCTTCTTGTCGAGCTCACCGGCGGGCAGGCCGAGCAGCGCCACGAGCTTCCCCTTCTGCGCGGGCTTGAGTTCGACGTCCGAAGGAATCGCCCAGATCGACTTCACCGGCGTGGACACGGCGAGGGCCTCGCCGTTGCGATCGAGGATGCGGCCGCGGGTCGCGGGGATTTCGAGCAGGCGCGAATACCGCGCATCGCCTTTCTCCTGCAGGAAATCGGTCTTGAGCGCCTGCAGGTAGAGCGCGCGCAGCGCCAGCGCGGCGAAGGCCGCGAGGAGAGCCGCGAGCACGAAGCGCGCGCGCCACACCGGCAGGCGCACGAGACCCTGCGCCGCGGTTCCCACCGCGCTGGTCACCGCGGCGTGTCTCGGGCGACGAGCCGCACGCGGCGCGGGTCAGGCGGGCGCAGGCCGAGCGTGCCGACGGCGATCCTTTCCACGCGCGAGTGCAGCCCCCAAGTGCTCGCCTCGAGCTGCAGGCGGCCGTAGTCGATGTCGAGTTCGCGCGCGTGTTCGTGCTCCCGCTCCAGCTCGGAGAAGAGCTTGCGCCCCTTGTGCTGCGAAGTGACGAGCCCGAGCGCGCAAGCGACGAGAACCGCGAGGAGGAGGAGGTTCAGTTTCGCCACTGCGCGCCGGGCTCGATTCGGATGTGGGATAGGGGGCCCGCGGTGCGCTCGGCCACCCTGAGGATGGCGCTGCGCGCCCGCGGGTTTCTTCTTGTTTCCTGTTCGGACGCGCGCAGCGCGCGTCCGATGAGTCTGAGCGCCGGCTGCGGCATCTCGGCTTCGCGCAGCGGCAAGCCGCGTGGTACGTCCGGCCGCGCCGCCTGCTGCAGGAAGCGCTTGACGATGCGGTCCTCCAGCGAATGGAAGCTGATCAGCGCCAGGCGTCCCTCCGGCGCGAGGCTCGCGAGCGCCAGCGGCAGCATCAGCGACACTTCCTCAAGCTCCCGATTGACGTGAATCCGTAGAGCTTGAAAGGTGCGCGTCGCCGGATCCTGGCCCGGCTCGCGTGTGCGGACCGCCTTTGCCACGAGATCGGCCAGTTGCCGGGTGCGGACGAGGGGCTCGCGGCTGCGAGCAGCAACAATCGCCGCTGCAATCTGTTTAGCAAACCGTTCTTCGCCATAGTCGCGAATCGCCTCCTGGATTTGTTTTTGTTCTGCCCGCGCGAGCCACTGCGCGGCCGATTCGCCCTGTGTAGGGTCCATGCGCATGTCGAGGGGACCGTCGGCGCGAAACGAGAAGCCGCGCCGCGGATCGTCGAGCTGCGGCGAGGAGACGCCGAGATCGAAGAGCAGGCCCTGCACCTTGCGGCTGCCGAGCACCTGCGCGAGCCCCGAGAACGCGCTGCGGAAAAAGCTGAAGCGCGGGTCCGTGATTTCGCGCGCCGCACGCTCCGCATCCGGATCGCGGTCGAGCGCGATCAGCCGTCCTTGCGGCCCAAGGCGCCCGAGGATCGCGTGGCTGTGGCCGCCGCGACCGAAGGTGCCGTCGACATACGTGCCTTCCGGGCGTATCGCCAAGGCCTCGATCGCTTCGTTCAGGAGGACGGGCTCGTGCATGCGCGGCACTCACAGCGAAAATCCCTCCATGCCCGCAGGCGGCGCGCCTGCGGCGGAGAGCGCCTGCTCAAGTTTCGCCGACCAGACGCCGGAATCCCAGAGCTCGAAGTAATGACCTTGGCCCACCATCATGGCGTCGCGCTCGAGTCTTGCGTGCTGGCGCAGTGCCGGCGCAAGCAGGATTCGGCCCGAGCCGTCGGGCGCGACATGCTCTTCGAAGCCGAGCAGCAGACGCTTCCACCAGCTCGCCCTCGAATCGAAGCTCGGAAAGGCGGCGACCCTGGCGCGCACCGGTTCCCACTCCGCGACGGGATAGATCAACACGCAACCATCCGGATGCGCGGTGAGCACGAGTGACTTTGCCGACTGCAGCAGTGCCGCGCGGTGGCGCGTTGGAATAGCGACGCGCCCCTTGGCGTCGAGCGTGATGACCGCCGCTCCGTGAAACGTCGAATCCATATGGCTCTTTGTGCCACTTTTTTCTACCTTTTTCCACCTTACAGAAAAAACACCTGCGGGTCAAGCTCGATTCTCTAGCCGCGACAATCACTTAGCATCATTTTCCACAGCAATTTATGAACTAAAACTCCAACGCACAATCAGAGGCTTAGGCGCCCATGTGAATGTAGGTTATGAGCAGGACGGCGATGCCATAATGGCCGCCCGCCATGATCGACAAGTTCTTCGCCAGCGCCGAGGCGGCCCTCGCGGACATTCCCGACGGCGCCACGATCATGATCGGCGGCTTCGGCAATGCAGGCATGCCGGCGACGCTGATCGATGCGCTGATCGCCCAAGGCGCGCGCCAACTGACGATCGTCAACAACAACGCGGGCAACGCCGACAGCGGGCTTGCCGCGCTGATCGCCGCGAAGCGCGTGCGCAAGATCCTGTGCTCGTTCCCGCGCCAGGCCGACTCCTGGCACTTCGACAAGGCGTACCGCGCGGGCGAGATCGAGCTGGAGCTCGTGCCGCAGGGCACGCTCGCCGAGCGCATCCGCGCCGCGGGCGCGGGCATCGGCGCGTTCTTCACGCCCACCGCCTTCGGCACGCTGCTCGCGAAAGGCAAGGAGACGCGGCGCATTGGCGAGCGCGACTACGTGCTCGAATATCCGATCCACGCCGACTACGCGCTCGTCAAGGCCGACCGCGCGGACCGCTGGGGTAACCTCGTCTACCGCAAGACCGGGCGCAATTTCGCGCCGATCATGGCGATGGCGGCCAAGTGCACCGTGGTTCAGGTGCGCGAGACGGTGGAGCTCGGCGCGCTCGATCCCGAGGCCGTGGTCACGCCCGGCATCTTCGTGCAGCGCATCATCAAGATCGCGCCCTCCTTGAGGAAGGCAGCCTGATGAAAAAGCTCGACCGCAATCAGATGGCCGCGCGCGTGGCGCGCGACATCCCGGAAGGCTCGTACGTGAATCTCGGCATCGGCCTGCCGACGCTGGTGGCCGACCATCTGCCGAAGGGGCGCGAGATCATCCTGCACAGCGAGAACGGCGTGCTCGGCATCGGGCCGAAGCCGGCTGCGGGCGAGGAGGACGAGGACCTGATCAACGCCGGCAAAGAGCCCGTCACGCTGCTCGCCGGCGGCGCGTACTTCCACCATGCCGACTCGTTCGCCATGATCCGCGGCATGCACCTCGATTTCGCGGTGCTCGGCGCCTTCCAGGTCTCGGTCGCCGGTGACCTCGCCAACTGGCACACTGGCGGCGCCGATGCGATCCCCGCCGTCGGCGGCGCGATGGATCTCGCGATGGGCGCGAAAAAGGTGCTCGTCATGATGGAGCACCTCACTAAGAAGGGTGAGAGCAAGATCGTCGAGCGCTGCAGCTATCCGCTCACCGGGGCGTGCTGCGTCAACCGCATCTATACCGATCTCGCGGTGATCGACGTGAAGCTCGACGGGCTCCACGTCGTCGAGATGGTCGACGGGCTCTCCTTCGAGGAGCTGCAGCGCCTGAGCGGCGTGCCGCTGAAGCGGCTTCTTACTGCGGCTTGATGCCGGCGGCCTTGACGATGCGCTGGTAGTCGTCAATCTCGCTGCGCACGAACTTGGCGAAGTCCGCCGCCGACATGTCCATCGGCGCGTTGCCGAGGTTGGTCAGCCTCTCCTTCACGCCCGGGTCGGCGAGCGCTCGTCTCACGTCGGCGTTGATCTTGTTCACGAGATCGGGGGACACCCCGGCCGGCCCCCACAGCCCGAACCACAGGCCGAAATCGGCGCCCTTCACCCCGGCCTCCGCGGTCGTCGGGAGGTCCGGCAGCGTCGGGTTGCGCTTCGCGGTGCTGACCGCCAGCGCGCGCAGCTTGCCGGCCTTGATGTTCGACATGCCGGCGGAGATCGGCACCCAGTAGCAGTCGACGTTGCCGCTCAGGATGGCCGCCACCACCTCGGGCGTGCCCTTGAACGGCACCTGCACCACGTCGATTCCGGCGGCGGTCACCAGCTTCACCGTGTTGAGGTGGGTGCCGCTGCCGACACCGGCGTGGCCGAAGTTGATCTTGCCGGGATTGGACTTGCCGTAGGCCACCAGGTCCTTCAGCGACTTGTGGGGCGATTTCGCGGCATCGACCACCAGCACGTTCGGCTGCTCCGCGAGCGGCGCGATGTCGGTGAAATCCTTGGTCGTCTCGTACGGCAGCTGCGCGTAGATCGCCGGATTCACCGAGTGCGCATTGGAGTTGATCAGCAATGTGTACCCGTCCGGCGCTGCCCGCGCGACGACCGCCGAGCCGATGGCGCCGCCCGCGCCGGCGCGGTTTTCGTTCACCAGCGGCTGCCCCCAGTATTCGGCGAGCTTCGCCGTGACGATGCGTCCGACGATGTCCGTGGCGCTGCCTGGCGTGAAGGAAATGATCACCTGCACCGGCTTGGTGGGATAGCCCTGCGCCCCGGCCTGCGCGGCGAACGCCGCGGCCGCGGCAAGCAACACGAATTTCCAGCGTCTCATCCACATCCTCCTAGTTTTTTAATGCAACGCGCGGGGACGCGCGCCCGTTGACGCGCAGTTGACCCTACACGCGCTTCGCCCAGTAATCGGCCGAAGATTTCGACTGCCGCAACGCCTCGGGCGTCTCGTAGCCCGGCGCCATCGAGGCCGTCGTGCCGGCGAGCACCTGGTGGTGCTCGATGTTCAATAGCCGCAGCCAGCTCTGCTGCCCCATGGTGAGCGCGATGAAGCAGCCGAGCTCGACGAGCTCGGGCTCGCTGAAATGGCGCTGCAGCCGCTCCCAGAACGCGTCGTCGGTATCGAGGTGCCAGGTGATCGCCTCGGCGTAAGCGAGCGCCGCTTTCTCGCGTTCGCTGTAACGCGTGGATTTCTCGAAGTTGAGCAGATCCTTGACGTGCTCCTCCACCACCCCGGAGCCCGCCGCCTTGATCGAGCGCTGGTTGCCGCAGTAGTCGCACTGCACCGAACGCGAAACGTACAGGCGGCACAGTTCCTTGATCGCGTGGTCGCACACGCCCTTGTGGAACAGATCGCGCCAGGAATTCGCGAATGCCCAGAAGGCGGCCGGCACATGCGCGCGCACCGCCGAGCTCTCCGGGCGCGGCGTGCCCTCGCGCTTGCAGCGCTCCATTTCCTTCTGCATCTCCGCGTCCATTTGCTCCAGCGGGAAATAACTGATGCGCAGTTTGCCGCTCATGACTCGCCTCCTAGGTCCCAGCTTTCATCGGCGGCCAATCGCGCGAGTAGACCGGTTGCTTGAGGAACTCCTTCGGATCGTAGGTCCAGAACTGGCTGACGTTCGGGTAGGTGTGCACGTTGGTGTTGACCAGCCGCCCGTCCTTCTTCTCGACCTTGCGGATATAGATGTTGCCCACCACGTTGCCGAACTCGTCGAACGCGATCGGCCCGCGCAGCGTATCGACGCGCACGGCGCGCAGTGCCTTGATGAACGCCTGCTTGTCCTCGATGCGGCCCTTCAGCGCTTCGATGGCGGCAAACAAAACCTCGCCGTACAGGTAGGTGCCCGCGGCGTACTGCCCCGGGTCGTAGCCGTTGTCGGCGCGATAGCTGGCGACGAAGCGGCGGTTGATCGGGTTGTCGAGCTGCGCGCTGTACCAGCAGCTGGAAAGCTTGCCGAGCGCATAGTCGCCCATGTTGCGCACTGCGACCTCGTCGAACGCGGTCATGCCGCCCACGACCGGTGTCTTCATGCCGTATTCGTTGAACTGCTTGAGGAACCGGAATCCGTTCACGCCCGCAAAGCCGAGAAAGATGCCGTCGATGTCGGTCTTGAGCTGCGCGATATAAGTGCCGTAATCGGGCGCGTTGAGCGGCGAGAAGAGCTTCTGCACCAGAGTGCCGCCCGCATCCTCGAACACCTTCTGGAAGCCGCCGAGCATCTCGTGCCCGTAGGCGAAATCGTCGGCGATTGCCGCCATGCGCTTGTACTTGAGGTGCTTCGCGCAGTAATCGGCCATTGGATGCGCGCAGCCGGCCGAGGTCGACGTAGCGCGTACGAACCAGGGGTTCGCTTTCCTCTGCGTCATGTCCTCCGCGCCAGCCACCGGCAGCGTGGGGATCTGCGCGGTGCGGATGTAATCGTCCATCGCGAGCGCCTCGAACGCCGCGAGCGGCCCGACCACCGCGTGCACCCGCTCGCGCTCGACGAGCTCCTGCATCTTGGTGCGCGCTTGCGCCGGCACGGCGCCGGTATCGGCCACGGTGAGCGTCACCTTGCGCCCGCCCATCGTGTAGTTCTTCTCTTTCAGGAAGATGTTGAGCCCGCGCTCCATGTCAATGCCGCCGGAGGCGAGCGCGCCGGTCTTCACCGTCAGGAGACCGAGCCGGATCGGCTCCGCCTGCGCGCGCAGGATGGACGGAAAACCGAGCGCCGAGGCGCCCGCGGCAGCGCCCGCCGCCTGGATGAATCTTCTGCGTTGCATGCTCATGTGCCCTCCTCCTCCAAGTTAGGCTCGGTACACCTTATCACTTCTCGGCTTCGATCATCGAGTACGCCGGTTCGGCGGCAAGGCAATGCGCCTCGGGCAACTTGAGCTCGCGGCGCATTAGGTTCGTTCCAAGCACGATCGAGACCATCTTGTAGAACGCGTGGCGCCGGCTCATGCCCTCGCGGCCCATGCCGCAGTCGGAGGCGAGCACCAGGCGCTCCACGGGGATGTGCTCGAGCGCCTTGCGCGCGAGCGCCGCCACCTGCTCGGGCGTCTCGACCTGCAGCGTGTGGTGGTCGACCACGCCGATGCAGACCTTCTGGTCGCGGATGCGCTTGCCGATCGCTTCGAGGTCCATGCCCCCCGAGCTGCAGGTCTCGAAGGTGATGACGTCCGCATCGACGCGGCTCAACGCCTCGAGCGCCGGCGCATAGCTCGGCTGTTTCGCGAACAGGCGCTGTGCCGCCGGGTTGCCCCAGCAGGTGTGGCACCAGACCTCGGTCTTGGCGCGCAGCCCGCGCACGGTATTGTTGAATACCTCGACCATGAAGTCGGCGTTCAGCACCGCGTCGTTCAGGCCTTTCGCGGCGAGCAGATGGATCTGCGGCTCTTCCATCTGGATCACCTTGCAGCCGGCATCGGCAAGCTCGTGCAGCTCGGCGTTCAACGCGTCGCTGATCGCGAGGATGCTCTTGCGCAGATCCTTGTAATGCAGATCGCGCACCGCCATCGCGATCAGCTCCGGCGTGATGGTGCCGAACTTGACCGGCTTTTTCGTCTGGCGCTGCGCCGCCTTCCAGATCGCCGAATAGTGCAATGTGCCGCGCCCGACCGGCCCGACGAGATCGGGCATGACGCGCGTCTCGAGCACGTCGTGCAGGATGTGGCCGGGCTTGTGCGGGATTCCGGCGAGCCCGCCCTTCACCCCGTACGGCCGCGCGCCGGCGAAACCCTCCATGTGCAGCGGCGCATAGGAGAACCAGTTGTGGCCGGCGACATCGGCGTCGAAGCGGCAGTCGCCATCGGTGACGATGTCGAG
>DASXRW010000583.1:0-5092 GCA_036506355.1 Burkholderiales bacterium | reverse complement strand
CTGGCGCTTCGCGATCCGCGCGCAGCGCGAATGCTGGGAGCAGTTCTGGCGCTCGCCGCCGGCGCCGGGCTGGCACGACCTCTTCGCGCTTCTTAGGCGCGGCGACGTGAAGTTCGAAGGCGATCAGCGCGTGCTGATGGCTTACCTGCTTTACCTCAAATTGCTACTGCAAGCGCCCCGATCGCTTTCCCGTTAAATGGCCACCATAGAACCTATCGTCGGCCGCTACGCACACCTCTCGCTCGATGGCAGAGCCCATCGCATCTATTACGAGGAGGCTGGTGCCGGCATCCCGCTCCTTTGCCTCCATACCGCCGGATCCGATGGTCGCCAGTGGCGCGCGCTGCTGAACGACGCGGAGATCCTGCGCCACTGGCGCGTCATCGCCTTCGACATGCCGTGGCACGGCAAATCCTCGCCGCCCGAGGGCTGGCAGCGCGAGGACTATCGGCTCACCACCGAAAGCTACACCGCGATGATCATGACGGTGGCGCGCGAGCTCGGCCTCGAGCGGCCGGTGGTCATGGGTTGCTCGATCGGCGGGCGCATCGTTCTCAACCTTGCGCTCAAGCACGCGCGCGAGCTACGCGCGCTGATCGGACTGCAATCCGCTGCCTACGTCGAGCGCTACTACGATGCGAGCTGGCTTGACCACGCCGAGGTGCACGGCGGCCGCGCCTGCGGCGGCCTCGCTTATGGCCTGATGTCGCCGCTCAGTCCGGATGAGCAGCGCTGGGAGACCGTCTGGCACTACATGCAGGGCGGGCCCGGCGTATTCTCCGGAGATCTGTACTTCTACCAGGTCGAAGGCGACATCCGCGAGCGCATCGGCGCCATCGACACCAGGCTCTGCCCGCTCTACCTGCTCACCGGCGAGTACGACTATTCGGCTTCGCCGCGCGACACGGAGGCGGCCGCCGCTCGCATTCCGGGAGCAAAAGTGACCATCATGAAAGGCCTCGGCCACTTTCCGATGAGCGAGAACCCGCCGGCGTTCCTCGGCTACCTGCGGCCGGTGCTGGACGAAATTCGCCTGCGCTAGCTAGACTTCGCGCCACAGGAGGAGTCCCCATGCGTTTTCTCGCCATAGTTCTGTGCGTGTTCGCGCTCATTTTCGTTACTGGCGCGCAGGCGCAGCAGAAGGAAATCAAGATCGGCTTCATCTACGACGTCAGCGGCCCGTTCGCCGGCGGCGGCTCGGAGCCGGCGCAGCTCGGCACCAAGGCGGCGGTCGACATGTTCAACGAGAAGGGCGGCGTGATGGGCTACAAGATCAACGCCATCTTCGCCGACGCGCAGTCCAAGGTGGACGTCGCCATCAACGAGATGACGCGCCTCATCGACCAGGAGAAGGTCGACATCGTGGCGGGCGTCTACTCGAGCGCGCAGTGCGTGCCGATGGTGCAGCAGGTCGACCAGCGCAAGAAATTCCTCTGGATCAACGTCTGCATCGCCACCGCGGTATTCAAGGACCGCAAGCTGAACTACGTCTTCCGGCCGCAGGCGCACTCGGACCAGTTCGGCGCCTCGTCCTGCGACTACATCAACTATTACGCCAAGTCCAAGTTCGGCATCGAGCCGAAGAACATGCGCGTGGCGATCATCCACGAGGACGGGCCCTACGGCGTCGGCGTCGCCGCGGGCAACGAAGCGCAGTGCAAGAAGCACGGCATGAACATCGTGCTGAAGGAAGGCTACTCGGCGAACGCGCCGGACCTGTCGAGCCTCGTCACCAAGCTCAAGCGCGCGCGGCCCGACGTGCTGCTGCACACCGGCTACAACCCGGACATCACGCTCTTCCTGCGCCAGTCGAAGGAGCAGGGCTTCAAGGTGAAGGCGATCATCGGCCACGGCGCCGGCCACAGCCAGATCGACAAGCTGCGCCAGACCTTCGGCGAGGACGTCAACTACTTCCACTCGATCGACCCGGCCGCCTCGCAGCTCCTCGATCCGAAGACGCTCAAGCCGGGCATCTGGGAGCTCACGCAGCAGATGGTGAAGCGCTACGAGGCGGTGAAGGGGCCGGGCGAGCTGCCGCCGCACGTGTCGATGGGCTTCAACAACACCTGGATCCTGCTGAACGACATCCTGCCGCGCGCCATCAAGAAGTACGGCGGCTTCGACTCCGAGTCGCTGCGCAAGGCCGCGCTCGAGACCGACATCCCGGTCGGCGGCACGATGCAGGGCTACGGCGTGAAGTTCTTCCCGCCGGGGCACCCGCTCGCCGGCCAGAACGAGCGCGCCTTCCCGATCGTCATGCAGTACGTGAACGGCCGCGCGCGCATCGCCTGGCCCAAGGAGATCGCGACGACGGATCCGGTGCTGCCGTTCCCGAAGGGCCACGCGTTCGCACCGTAGGTGCTCGAAGTTCATGGCCTGACGAAAAGCTTTGACGGCTTCCTCGCCGTCAAGAACGTCTCCTTCGAGGTGGCCGAGGGCGAGATCCTCGGCCTCATCGGCCCGAACGGCTCGGGGAAGAGCACCACCTTCAACCTGATCGCCGGCGCGTTCCGGCCCACCGCGGGCTCGGTGCGCTTTCTCGGGCGCGAGATCGGCGGGCTGCCGGCGTATCGCGTGGCGCACGCCGGCATCGGGCGCACGCACCAGATCCCGAAGCCCTTCCGCAAGCTCTCGATCCTCGAAAACGTCGCGCTTGCCGCCTTCTATGGCCAGAACCGCAAGCTCTCCCGCGAGCAGGCATACGCGGTGGCCCGGGAAACGCTGGAGCTCGTCCATCTTCCCGCTGGTGATGCCTCGAAAGTGGAAAGTCTCGGCGCTGCCGGGCTGAAGAAGCTCGAGCTCGCGAGGGCGTTGGCGACGCAGCCGAAGCTCTTGCTCGCCGACGAGTCGCTCGGCGGGCTCGATCACAGCGAGATGGACCAGGCGGCGGATCTCCTTGCCACGATCCGCGCGAAGCGCGGCATCACCATCGTCTGGGTCGAGCACATCATGGGCGTGCTGATGCGCGTGGTCGACCGCTGCGTGGTGCTCGACCACGGCGAGGTGATCGCGCGGGGCAAGCCGGCCGAAGTGGCGCGCGATCCGAAGGTGATCGAGGTCTATCTCGGCACCGACGCGCCGGAAGTGCAGGCCTATGCTGCGCGTCGCTAACGTCTCCGCCGGCTACGCCGGTTTCCAGGCGCTGTTCGACGTCAGCCTCGACGTGAATGCCGGCGAATCGGTCGCCGTGATCGGCCCGAACGGTGCCGGCAAGACCACGCTCCTGCGACTCATCTCCAAGCTCATCGAGCCCGCGCGCGGGGAAATTTTTTTTGAAGCTAAAACCCTCAATGCGGTGCCGCCCCACGCGGTGGTCGCGCGCGGCATCGCGCACGTGCCCGAGAACCGGCGCCTCTTTCCGCGCCTTACGGCGGAAGAGAACCTGCGCATGGGCGCCTTCACTTCCCGCCGGCAATACGCCGAGCGCCTGGACCAGGTCTATGCGCTATTCCCGCTGCTGAAGGAGCGGCGTCACCAGGTCGCCGGCACCATGTCCGGCGGCGAGCAGCAGATGTGCGCGATCGGCCGCGCGCTGATGTCCGGCCCCAAGTTGCTGCTGCTGGATGAACCCTCGGCCGGCCTCGCGCCGGTCGTGGTGCAGTCGATCTTCGAGCTGGTGCGGCGCATTTGCGCGCAGGGCTACACGGTGCTGATCGTCGAGCAGAACATCCGCCAGGTGCTGAAGGTCGTGAGCCGCGCTTATTTGCTCGACGCCGGGCGGATCGTGCAAAGCGGCAGCGCGGCGGAGCTGCTGGCGGCGCCGGAAATTCAGAAGGTGTACCTCGGGCTATGAGCGACGTGTTCGACATCTTCCTGCTGGAAGCGGTGCTCAACGGTCTGCTGCTCGGCGGGCTGCTCGCGCTGCTTTCGCTCGGGCTGAATCTCATCTTCGGCGTGATCGACGTCGTCTGGATCTGCTACGCCGAGCTGATCATGTGCGGCATGTACGCGGTGTACTACCTGCACGTGCAGTACCACTGGCCGCTGGTGCTGGCGATGCTCGCGGCAATTGCGATCGTCGCGCTGCTGGGATTGATCCTGCATCAGTTCGTCATCCGCCCCGTGCTGACGGCGGAGCCCATCAATCAGCTGCTGGTGACCGGCGGCGTGCTGTTCTTCCTGCAGGCGGCGGCGACGCTCGCCTTCGGCATCGAGTTCAAGAACCTCGGCATCACGCTGCCTTCGGTGCGCCTGGGCGAGATGTCGTTCTCCGCCGCGCGCCTCGTCGCCTTCGGCGTCGCGCTCGCGGGAATGCTGGCGCTGTGGCTCTTCCTCAGCCGCAGCTATCTCGGCACCGCGATCCGCGCCATCAGCCAGGACCGGGCGATCATGCCGCTGATGGGCGTCAACCCGGCGCGCATCTTCGCGCTGACCTCGGCGCTGGGCGGCGCGCTCGCGGGCCTGGCGGCGTGCCTGCTGGTCCTGCAGTACGACATTCACCCCGCCATTGGCCTGTCGTTCGGGCCGATCACGTTCCTGATCTGCGTGCTCGGCGGCCTGGGCAACATGCTCGGCGGCTTCGTCGCCGCGTTCATCTTTGCGCAGTTCATCGCGGTCGGCGGCTTCTTCTTCGCGCTCGAGTGGGGCTACGTCATCGCGTTCGTGTTCTTCATCGCGGTGATGTTCTGGCGCCCGAGAGGGATCCTCGGGAAATGAATTACCCCATCCATCTCGCGATCCTCGTGCTCCTCTGGGGGTACATCTACACGAGCTGGTCGGTGATGGGCCGGCTCGGCCTCGTGAGTTTCGGCCACGGTGCGTTCATGGGCATCGGCGCCTATACGGTGGTGATGCTCTGGAACCACTTCGGGCTTTCGCCCTGGCTCGGCGCGTTCGCCGCAATGGTCTTCTCCGCGGCGGTCGCGGTCGTCATCGGCTATCCGTGCTTCCGCTTCAGGATCGTCGGCCACTACTTCGCGCTCGTCACGCTGGCGCTCTCCGAGGTGACACGGCTCGTGATCATCGCGCTGCGCGACCAGACCGGCGGCTCACTCGGCGCGACACCCAACGGTGCGCTGCACGAAGGCGCGACCGTGTCGCTCGGCGCGCTGCAGTTCTCAGACAAGCTGCCGTGGCTCGCGATCGTCGCCGC
>DASXRW010000582.1:0-5691 GCA_036506355.1 Burkholderiales bacterium | reverse complement strand
GCCGGAAAGTTCTGCAGCAGCAACGCCGCGTCGAACGGCAGCCGATTGACCTGGCACAGACTGCCGATCAGCCAAACGAAATCCAGCCGGGATAAAGTCTCTGCGCCCACCATCCTCCCCAAGATTCGCGCGAGTACCCGTGGAAACACTAGCGAACTTCGGACAAAAACCCTATCCGGTAAAAACCCTAAGTCCTGCGAACGTGGTGCGTTAACTCACCGAAACGCGGGCAGTCTTTATCGTTGCGTCCACAACAGGGGTGCCTAGTTAATCGTTCGTAGAAGGAGATCGCGCAAATCAATTCCGAGTGCGTCTCTTGCACGGCCGAGCGCCGTCCGACCTGCGTCGCGCGCGGCTCGCCAGGATTCGGAAGAAGGAGCATAAATTCCCCCCTCGCCGATCAGCCGGACGGCGGCGGCGGTGGCGAGGAGGGATGCGGTTTTCGGGATGTAGCCGACGGCGCCCGCCTCGAGCGCCGCTGTCGCGCGACCCTGATGCTCGACGGCGGAAAGAACGAGCACGCGCAGCGACGGGAATTCGCGGCGAAAGCGCAGCAGCGCCTCGATGCCCGAGCATCCGGGCAGATCGAGCTCGAGCACCACGAGGTCGAGCTTCTCGGCGTCGCGCGCTTGCTGCAGCCCTGCGGGCAAGGTGCACGCGCTGCGTATGCGCACGTCTCCGAAAGCCTGGCTCGTCAGAGCACGGAGGCTCGCTGCGCGGCGCGGCCGGTCGTCAACCAGGAGCACTTCCATGGCGCCATTGTCGGCAGCGGGCTGGGCTCGTTCCATAGCCCGCATTTCCCGCGGCGCGAGCCGCGCAGCCGGGAGCAATGGCCCGGCCTAATGGCCCGGCGGCTTGCTTTTTACGAGCGCGCGGGCGGCAATAGCCGCCTGGGTGCGATTGGAGACACCCAGCTTGTCGAACATGAGGCCAACCACTTCGCGCAATGCCGAGCGAATCAGCGGATGATCGACTACCGTCAGGACGACCAGAGATACGGCTGGGGAATCGCGTGTTGACATGACCGCCTGCGGTCTACCTTCCGTGGAAGGCTAAGCCGATGCTCGAGAGCGTGCAAGAGCGCTTCGCCCGGGCGCGCGCCGGCGACGCGCTGGAGCTCGAGCAGGCGAAGGTGCGGCTCACGATCGTGGTCGCGATCGAGCTCTATTTCCTCGTCGCGTTCCTGTGGGACCGCGTGCTGCTCGACGGCGAGCTCGTCGCACTCGCTTTCGTGGCCGGCGTCTTCGTGGTCGACGCGGCGCATCTTGGCTGGATATTGCTCGCGCCCGGCGTGCACCATCCACGCCGCTGCGTCGGCGTGTTCCTCGATCTCGGCGCCGTCACGGTGGCCATGACCGTGGCAGGCGAGATCGGAGCCGTGCTCGCCGGCCTCTTCCTGTGGATACCCATCGGCAACGGTTTTCGCTTCGGCCGCTGGTATCTGCATTACGCGCAAGCTCTCGCGCTGGCCGGCATGTCAGTGGTGCTGTGGCTGGGCGATTTCTGGTGGCAGCACCCCACGGTCGGCGCCGCCATCGTCGTCGCGCTCGTGGCGATCCCCTGGTACGTGTCGCTGCTCATCGCCCGCCTGCACGCCGCCAACCGCCGCCTGCAGGAAGCGCGCGGCGAGGCCGAGGCGGCGAACATCGCCAAGACGAAGTTCCTCGCCGCGGCGAGCCACGACCTGCGCCAGCCGATGCAGGCGCTCTCGATGTACGCCTCGGTGCTCGAGGCGCGCATGGCTGATGCCGATGCGCGCCGCCGCGTGGTGCACGGGATCCAGCTCTCGGTCATCACCCTCGAGCGCATGTTCGACAGCCTGCTCGACATCTCGAAGATCGAGTCGGGCGTGATCAAGCCGAGCGTCGTCGCCTTCCCGCTCATGCCGCTCATCGAGCGCGTGGTGGAAAGCGAAGCACCTCTCGCCGCGCAGAAGAACCTCGGGCTGCGCGTCGTGGCCACCTCCGCCAGCGTGCGCAGCGATCCGGCGCTGCTCGAGCGCATGCTGAAGAACCTGGTGACCAACGCCATCCGCTACACCGAGCGCGGCAAGATCGTCATCGGCTGCCGGCGCTTGGGCGCCGATCGCTTGCGCCTCGACGTGGTCGACTCCGGCATCGGCATCGCGCTCGAGGAGCAGGATCGTATCTTCGACGAGTACTACCAGCTCTCGGGCAGCAGCGCACAGGGCCTCGGGCTCGGCCTGCCGATCGTCAAGAGCCTGGGTGAGCTCCTCGGCCACAAGGTCGCCGTGCGCTCGGCAAGCGGCCGCGGCAGCGTGTTTTCGATCGAGCTCGCGCGTGCGCCGGAGGTCGCGCCAGGGAGCCTCGCGCGGCCGCTGCCGGCGGCGCAACTCAGCCGCCTGAACGTCGTACTCGTCGACGACGACGTCGAGATCCGCGAGAGCATGGGCTTGCTGCTCAAGAGCTGGGGATGCCGCTGCCTCGCCGCGGGCACGGCGGCGGAGGTCGAGGCGCAGCTGGGCGCCGAGCGCATCACCCCGGATGCGCTCATCGTTGACTACCGCCTCGCCGACACGATGAGCGGGATCCAGGTCATCGAGCGCCTGCGCGACGCGTTCGGCAGGCAACTGCCGGCGCTCATCATCACCGGCACCGGCAATCCGGCCCACCTGGAGCAGCGCGCCGGCGGCATCCCCTTCGCCATCAAGCCCGTGGCGCCGGGCAAGCTGCGAGCCTTCCTCTCGCAAGCACTGCGCCAGGCCTGATCGGCGCGAAATCGGCCACATCGGTTTTCATCATGCGCGGTAAGCTCAGTTTGACGAATCGATCCTGCAGGCCGGCGAAGGGACACGGCGCCTGCGTGCTTCGGCAGGACGCGATCCCCCGCGCCGGCGTTAAGCGACATGGCGTGCCGGAGCATGGCCCGGCCTAATGGCCCGGCGGCTTGCTTTTTATGAGCGCGCGGGCGGCAATAGCCGCCTGGGTGCGATTGGAGACACCCAACTTATCGAACACCACCGTCAATTGATTCTTGACCGTACTTGGAGCGATGCCCAGTTCCCGGGCGATCGCCTTGTTAGGAAAGCCCTGCGCAAGCAACTCAAGGATCTTCCACTGCTGCTCGCTCATCGCCCGGCTCGCCGGGCGTGCCGCGGGAGCGGCCTCCGGCGAGGCGAGCTGCCGCGCGAGCTCCGGCGGCAGATAAATGCCGCCGTCCATGACGAGCTCGATCGCCTTTTGCAAGAGCTTGGCCGAGTGCGTCTTCGGCACGATGCCCACTGCGCCGAGGGCAAGCGCCTGCCTCAGCGTCGCCGCGTCTTCGTGCATCGTGTAGACGAGAACCGGCGTGGCGGGCGCCGCAGCGCGGAACCTTTCGATGAAGGCGAGACCGTCATGGGCGGCGAAATTCAGGTCGAGCAGTACGAGGTCGGTGTCCGCTCGCCGCTCGAGCATCGCAAGTCCGTCCGGCGGATTCGCCGCCTCGAGCAACTCGACGCGCTCGGCCATGAGACCGATCAGTTCGCGCAGCGCGGAGCGGATGAGAGGGTGATCGTCCACCGTCAGGACGACCAGCGACTTGGCTGCGGAACCGCCTATTGACATGACGGGCTGCGGTTTACCTTTGCCGAAAGGCTAAGCGGTGATCCTGCCAAGCGCAAGCAGCCAATGATGCTGGAAAGCCTTCGACAGCGCTATGAGGCGGCGCGCGCCGCCGCCGACGCGCCCGAGCTCGAGCAGGGGAAATTGCGCCTCGTGATCGTCGCCGTCGCGGACCTGTACTTTTTGGTGGCGTTCCTGTGGGACGGGGTGCTGACCGACGCCGAGCTGCTGGGAATCGGCCTCGTCGCCGCCGCATTCGTGCTCAGCGTCGCGCTATTCGCATGGATGCTGCTCGCGCCCGGCGTCAACCACCTGCGCCGCGCCCTCGGCGCGGTGCTCGACATGGGGACCACCAGCGCGGCGATGATCGTCACGGGCGAGGTCGGCACCGTGCTCGTCGCGATGTACCTCTGGGTACCGATTGGTCACGGTTTCCGCTATGGCCGCTGGTACCTGCATTACGCGCAGGCGCTCGCCTTGGCGGGCTTCGCGCTCGTGCTCTGGCTGAGCGATTTCTGGCGCCAGCACCCGATGATCGGCGCGGCCATCGTCGTCACGCTGCTCGCCGTTCCCTTCTATATCTCGCTGCTCGTCGCGCGGCTGCACGCGGCGAGCATCCGCCTGCAGGAGGCGCGCCGCGAGGCGGAGGCGGCGAACATCGCCAAGACGAAATTCCTGGCCGCGGCGAGCCACGATCTGCGCCAGCCGATGCAGGCTTTGTCGATGTACGCCACGGTGCTCGAGCAGCGCGTGGCCGACGCCAACGCGCTGCGCGTGGTGCACGGCATCCAGCTCTCCGTCACGACCCTCGAGCGCATGTTCGACAGCCTGCTCGACATCTCGAAGATCGAATCGGGTGTGGTCAAGCCGAGCGTCGTCGCCTTCCCGCTGATGCCCCTCATCGAGCGCGTGCTGGAAGACGAAAGGCCGATCGGCGCGCAGAAGAAGCTCGAGCTGCGCGTCGTCGCCACCTCGGCCAGCGTGCGAAGCGACCCGGCGCTGCTCGAGCGCATGCTGAAGAACCTGGTGACCAACGCTATCCGCTACACCGAGCGCGGCAAGATCGTCATCGGCTGCCGGCGCCTGGGCGCCGAGCGGCTGCGGCTCGACGTGATCGACTCGGGCATCGGCATCGCGCTCGAGGAGCAGGACAGGATTTTCGACGAGTACTACCAGCTCTCGGGCAGCAGCGCCCAAGGGCTGGGACTCGGGCTGCCGATCGTGAAGAGTCTGGGCGCACTGCTGGGACACCCGGTGTCGGTGAAGTCGGCGCCCGGCCGCGGCAGCGTGTTTTCGATCGAGCTCGCCCGCGCGCCGGATGTCGCGCCGGCGAGCCTCGCGCACCCTGTGCCCGCCGCGGGGCTCAGCCGCCTCAAGGTCGTGCTGGTGGACGACGACGTCGAGATCCGCGACAGCATGGGCCTGCTGCTCGAGAGCTGGGGATGCCGCTACGTTGCCGCCGGCACGGTCGCGGAGATCGAGAAGGAGCTGCGCGCGCAGAGCATCACGCCCGACGCGCTCATCGTCGACTACCGCCTCGCGGACGCGATGAGCGGGCTGCAGGTCATCGAGCGCCTGCGTGCCGCGTTCGGCAAGCAGTTGCCGGCGCTCATCATCACCGGCACCGCGAACCCGAGCCACCTCGAGAGCCGCGCTGGCGGCATCCCCTTCGCCATCAAGCCGGTCGCGCCCGGCAAGCTGCGGGCATTCCTCTCGCAGGCGCTGCGCCAGGCCTGATCGGCTGTGTGGGGTGTCTTCGGAGAGCAATGCCGACGCCTAGACGAGCGGCGGTTAATCCGTGCGTCCGAGCAGGGGCACGCGCGCTTGCTTATTTCTGCTGCTGGCTTGCGACCTCTGAGTGCACCTTGGCCATGTCGAGCGCCTTGGCCTGAGTGATCACCTGCTCGAGCGCGTTGCCCGGCAGCGCTCCCGCCTGCTGGAAGAGGATCACTTTTTCGCGGAACACCACAAGGGTTGGAATCGAGCGGATGCCGAAGGAGCCGGCGAGCTCCTGCTGCTCGTCGGTGTTCACCTTGCCAAACACGACGTCGGGATGCGCCTCGGCAGCTTTTTCGTAGACCGGCGCGAAGCCCTTGCACGGGCCGCACCACGGCGCCCAGAAGTCGAT
>DASXRW010000581.1:0-5886 GCA_036506355.1 Burkholderiales bacterium | reverse complement strand
CGCTCTGCACCGCGCTGATACTTCCGGCGTTCCTGCTCGTGACCGGTCCGGCCACGCTCCTCGCCTGGAGCCTCGCGCTCGGCACAGTCGGCGCGATCAATATCCCGGTGTCGAGTGCGCTGCTCCTCGATCTGGCGCCGGCTGACCGGCGCCAGTCGGTGCTCGCGCTCAACTACGCCGCGATGAGCGTCGCCTACACGCTGGGCGTGGTGCCCGCCGGTTACATCGCCCAGCAGGGATATGGACTGCTTGCCGCGACGTGCGCGGCGGGCTATGTGCTGGTCGCGCTGCTGTACCTGCTCGCGCTGCGCGGCGCGCTGCCGCTCGAGAAAAGCGCCGGCGAATCGAGCATGGTGCGCGACACGCTTTCCGCCTTCCTCGACCGGCGCTTCGCGCTCTTCGCGGCCATCGCGTTCGTGTTCCCGCTGAGCATGGGCATGCTGGTCACCGTCTCGCCGCTCTACGGCGCCGACGTCGGGCTCGGTGAGGGCTATATTGGCCTGGTACTTGGCGCGAACAGCGTGCTCGTCGCGGTGCTGGCGCTGCCGGTGGCGACGCGCATCGAGGCCAAGGGACCGTTCCGCTGGCTGGGCGCCGCCGCGGCGATCGTCGCCGTGGCGCTCGCCTGCTATGCCGTGGTACCGGGTGCCGCGGTCGCGTTCCTCGTCGGTACGATGGTCTACAGCTTCGGCGAGGTGGTCTTCAGCTCCGCGGTGCCCGCGACGGTGGCTCGCCTCGCGCCGCAGGGGCGCCGCGGCGCCTATCAGGGCAGCTGGGCGCTCGTCGCGTCGCTGAGCCTGGGAAGCGCGCTCGTCCTGAGCGGGCTGATCAGCAAGGCGATCGGCTGGCAGGGCGCCTGGCTCGCGGCTGCGGTGCTCACACTCGCCGCTGCAGCGGCCCTCTGGGCGCTAAGGCCGCGCTTCCCCTAGATGAGAAAAATGGG
The DNA here is from genome assembly GCA_036506355.1 of Burkholderiales bacterium. Taxonomy (GTDB): domain Bacteria; phylum Pseudomonadota; class Gammaproteobacteria; order Burkholderiales; family SG8-39; genus SCGC-AG-212-J23. The sequence continues at coordinate 4,943 of DASXRW010000581.1, read as the reverse complement.
GTCCGTCCCCATTATCCGCGCGAATTGAGGCGCGGCGGGCGGTGATGCTCGTGCTCGAACTCCGCGAGCAGCTCGCGCTCCCGCGCCGCCGGGGCGTAGGTGATCTCCCAGCTGAAATGCGTCGCATCGCGCCCGCTCTCGAGGAGCTCGTGGACCAGCTCGGTGCGCAGGGTAGACCGATCGGTTCGCGTGGCGCCGACGAACACTATCTCGTCGTCGTCCCACAGCTCGAACACGCCGGGCGTATCCGGTGCGATCGCGACGAGAGTCGCGAGCACGAGCCACTTGGGGCTCCTGATCGCCATGGCGCATAGCATGCGCCGCGTGCCTTACGTCAGCCTGAGGGGTTTGCTTCGGAAGCAGTAAAGATACGCAAAGACCGTCGCCCTCAAAACGCGTAAGCGGCGCTGAGGCCCGCGCCCCAATCGGGGCTGCCGCGCGCGAAGCCCCTGAGAACATAGGCTTGCGTGCGCCAGTTGCGATCGACGCGGTGCGTCCAGAAGCCGGTGAGCTCGCGCAGCGGCGCGGGCGCGGGCGAGCCCGCCTGGCGCGCATCGAAGGCGACGCCGATGAGGTCGCCGCCGTCGGTGCGGTGCATGGCCCCGAGCCCGAAATTGACGACGTTCTCGAACTGCGTGATCGGCGAGTCGCCGTACACGGTGTAGCCGATGGCGCCGAACACGGTGTTGCGATCGGCCTGCTGGAAGCCCTCGACCTGCAAGGAGGCGTCGTTGCTGCCCGTGCCGAGGCCCTGGGTCTCGTCACCGGTGGCGAATTTCAGCTTGCCGGTGAGGCCGATGCCCGAGCGGTTGGCGCCGCCGGAATAGATCGTGTAGGTCGCCGCGACCGTCGCATCGCCCATACCCGACGCCGTACGTGTCTCGGTCTGGGAGCGGTTGCGCGGGACGCCAAGCAGGTTATCGAGCGTGCCGTTGTCGACGCGCCCTACGCCGGGGTACACCGCGCGCACCCCGGTGACATGCAAATAGGGCAGCGTCGCCTTGAAGCTCCACGGCCCGTTGTCGTAACGCGCGTTGAACGGGATCGTCAGAATCTTGGTGCTCGTCGAGCCGCCGTACGTTCCAGTCGTGTAATTGAGTCCGGTGCCGAGGCTGAACTCGCCCTCGGCGGCGAGCGCCGTCTGCGCGAGACACAGCGCGCTTGCCACGATGAGGCGGCGCATCTAGCGGCCGGGACGCTCGGGCTTCTCGGGGCGCTCGGGCTTCTCATTGCGCGCCATGCGCTCGTGGCGCTCATGGCGCTCGGTCTTCTCGGCGCGCACGACGTCGCCGAGCTTGAGGCCCAGCGTGTGCGCGATGTACCCCCAGCCCTTGCCTTCGGCGCGCAGCGTGAGCACGCCCGGGTGCTTCGCGTCGCCGATGAGCGCCGCCTGCAGCTGCTCGGCGGTCGGCTTGGTGATGCCCTGCTCCTTGAGCTTGGCTTCGGCGAGCGCCAGGGCGATGTCGATGTTGCCGTTGCCCATCTTGTGGGTCGGGGGATCGAACTTGGTGCCACCGATCGTGAAATCGCTGCCTTCGCGCAGGCCGTTGACCAGCGTCTTGGCGTTGGCTTCCGAGCCGGCGAGCGGCGTGTATTTCTCGATCAGCTGATCGCGGTTCTCGGCCAGGGCGAGCTGCACCCCGGCGAACCAGCCGGCGACGAGCATGACGAGCGCGAAAAAGGTCGCAATCCAGCGTTTCTTCAGCATGGAACCTCCACTTCGAAAGGTACGGCGACCATGCTAAAGCGCGGACCTGTCGAGCCTAAGGCCGTAGATCACACCAGGCTTGGTCCTATCGGACTAGACCGCGCGTCACTTGAGTTGCGATGTCTCGGTGAGCGAGTGGAGAAAGACCAGCAGGTCTTCGCTCTCGCGCGGCGTGAGATTCAGCCGGCGCAGGATGCGCTCGCCGTCGGCGTGCAGGCGCTCTTCATTGAGCTCGGAGTAATGACGCAGCACGTCGCGCAGCGTCGCGAGGCTGCCGTTGTGCATGTAAGGCGCCGTGAGCGCGACGTTGCGCAATCCCGGGACGCGGAACTCGCCGAAGTTGCGCTGCTGCAGCTCGACGTGGCGCGTGCCGACGGCGGCTGCGCCCGAGGCGTCGTCGTTGAAGCGGCCGAGGAGGTTGTAGGGATTCGCCCGCAGGCGCTTGATGCCCTCGAGCCGGCCGCCGTCGACGCGCCCGGGCCCGGTGAAGAACGGCACGCCGGTGTCGGCGAACTCGCCGTTCGTGAAATGCGGCCCGAAATGGCACACGCTGCAGCTGCCCTTGCCGACGAAGATCGCGAGACCGCGCTGCGCCGCTGCGGGATAGCGCTCGGCGGCGACGGCATCGCCGCGCTCGAGCGCATCGCGGAACTCGTCGAACGGCGTGCGGCCGCTGACCAGCGTCTCCTGGTACGCCGCGAGCGCTTTGCCGACATCGACGAGCAGCGCTTCATCGTGCGCCGGCGGTGTGCCGCCGAACGCCATGCCGTAGTCCTTGGCGTAGAACCGCCGGATGACGCCGGCGACGTGCGCGGGCGTCGAGCGCATCTCGCGCGGATCGAGCATCGGCCGGATGCTCTGCGCCCAGAGGCTGTCGTGCGCACCGTCCCAGCCGTACCAGCGATATGAGCCGACGTTCACGAGGCCGGGCGTGTTGCGGTCCACCTCCTGCAGCCCGAAGCCGCGGGGACGCGCGTCCTGGAAGGCGCGGAACGGCACGTGGCAGGTGGCGCAGAGCACCGAGCCGGTGCTGGAGAGCCGCGGCTCGAAGAAGAGGCGCTCGCCGAGCGCGATCGCCTCGGGCTTTCCCGAGACGCGGTTGGTCGGATCGCGGCGCGGCGTCGGCGGCCACGGCCCGTGGGACAGGATGCGCGCCTTTTCCTCGGCGGAGAAAACGACCAGCTCCTTCGCGAGGCGTTCGCCGTCGAGCGTGAAGACGAGCTCCCAGCGCCCGGGCATGTGGAACATCAGTCCTTCGGCGCGCCAGCGGCCCGGCGCGAGACGCGTCACGCTCGGGCGATAGTTCATGCCGTGCCGGTGCTCGGGCATGTGCGCATCCACCGTGAGCGCTTCGGGCGGGGCGCCGGCCTTGGCGCAGGCGCCGATCTCGATGGCGAAATGGCTGCCGACCGCCGGCGTCGGCAGCCGATAGGCGAGGGCATAGCGCGCCGACTCGAGCCGCACGCCCTCGAGCCCCGGCTCGCAGGCGCCAGCGGCAAATGAGGCCGCGGCGCCGCTCGTCAATCCGAGCGCAAGGGCGAGAAGAGCTGCTCGCCGTTTTTCCATGCGATGCGCTCCGCGACGTCGCGCGGCAGATCGGCGAGCCACGCGCGCGTCCAGGCGGCGTGCTCGGGAACGTAGTGCCAGCGCTCGGGCGTATAGGTGTCGGTGCCGACCATGAAGCGGTCTGGAAACTCGAGAAAGGCCTTGCGCCACGCCGCGTCGACCTTGCCGCCCGAGCCGTGATCGGTGCGAAAGGCGAGGTCGCACCACAGGTTGCGATGCTTGCGCAGCATCTCGGCGATGCGCTCGGGCCGGTCGAACCCGGCGTGCGCCCAGAGGATGCGCGCCTGCGGCCACTGCCGGAAGAGACGCTCGACCGCATCCGCATCCGAGTGCGCGTGCAGGAAAAGGTTGTGCTTGCGCGCGAGCTCGACCATGCGGCGCGGCACCGGCAGGTCGGCGTCCGCGCCGTAGAGGTGGAATTCACCGATCGCGGCGTAGCGATGGCGGCGCAGCCGATCCTCCAGGTATGGGATCACCGTCTCGTCGCGAAACCATGTGCCGACGTCGGAGCGCGTGCGATAGGGTCGCAGCTCCGGAATGATCAGATCGGGCGCAGCGGCGTAGAGGCGCTGCTGGCCATCGTCTCCAGCGCTCGAGATGAGCGCGCGCCGCACGCCCGCCTTGCGCAGGAGCGCGAGCACATCCTGCACCGGCACGAGCTCCCAGGCGTCATGGCTGTAGTGCAGGTGCGCGTCGAAGAGCGGCAGCTCCTGCGCCTTTGCCTGCAGGGCGAGAACGAGCGCGAATGCCAGCAGCGTGCGCATATGCTGTATTGTGCAAGAAAAAATGGACGTAACCCCGCCGCGCAATCTCAGCGAGCTGTTCATGGGTTTTCTCGCCATCGGCGCGCGCTCGTTCGGCGGCGTGCTGCCGTGGGCGCATCGCACGATGGTCGAGGAGCGCCGCTGGCTCACGCCGGCCGACTTCGCCGAGACCATCGGGCTTTGCCAGTTCCTCCCCGGCCCGAACATCGGCAACGCCTCGATCGTGCTTGGCAAGCGCTGGTTCGGCGTCATCGGCTCGTTCGTCGCGTTCCTCGGCCTGATGGCGCTGCCGTTCATCTGGGTGATGGCGCTCGGTGTTCTTTATCTGGAATGGGCTTCTCACCCGACCGTGCGCGCGGTGGTCACCGGCGTCGGCGCGACCGGTGCCGGCCTTTTCATGGGCACCGCGCTCAAGCTCGGCCGCGCGCTGGTGCGCCGGCCTGCCGCGCTCGTGCTGGCAGCGTCGTGCTTCCTCGCTGTCGGGGTCGGGCGTGTCTCGATGCTCATCGTGATGCCGCTCGCCGCCGCGATCGGTATCTATTTGGCGCGACGCGGCTGGCTATGATCCTCGCCGACATCGCGGTGACCTTCGGCGTGCTGTCGCTCATTGCCTTTGGCGGCATGCCGGCGGTGATGCCGGAGATGCAGCGCCTGGTGGTCGACGTGAAGGCGTGGACCACCGAGGCTGAGTTCATCCAGCTCTTCGCCATCGCGCAGGCGGCACCGGGGCCGAACGTGCTGATCGTCAGCCTGATCGGCTGGAAGGCCGCGGGCCTTCCCGGCGCGGTGGTGGCGCTCCTCGCGGTGTGCGGGCCGGCGGCGGTGCTCTCCTGGTGGATCGCCGACCTCTGGGAGCGTTTCAAGGATTCGCCCTGGCGCATCGCCATCCAGCGGGCCATCGCGCC
>DASXRW010000580.1:0-2974 GCA_036506355.1 Burkholderiales bacterium | reverse complement strand
ATCACGTCTCCTCATTCCCGGCCTCCTTGATTGCAGGAGCGATGATAACTGCAGCGCAATCACTTCAGATCAACGATCACCGGCGCATGGTCGGACGGACGCTCGCGTTTGCGCGGCGTGAGGTCGATCGTGCAACCGGTGCAGCGCTTGGCGAGCGCGGGCGCGAGCAGCGCGAGGTCGATGCGCAGGCCCCAGCCGCGCTCGAAGGCGTTGAGCCGGTAGTCCCACCATGAGAACGACTTCTCCGGCTGGGGAAACATCCTGAACGCGTCGGCAAAACCGGAATCGATGACCTTGCGCAGCGCGGTGCGCTCGGGCTCGGAGACGTGGATCTTGCCCGCCCAGCGCTTTGGATCGTGCACGTCGCGGTCTTCGGGTGCGACGTTCATGTCGCCCAGCACCGCAAGGTTTGGAATCTGTACTTGCTTCAGCCAGCGCGCGAGCGCTTCGTACCAGCGCAGCTTGTACGCATATTTCTCGGTGCCCGGTGCCTCGCCGTTCGGCGCGTACAGGCACACGATCCGCACGCCACCGACGCTGGCCGAGATGCAGCGCTTCGGGTCATCGGCGAAATCTGGAATGCCGTGCGCGACATCGCTGATCGGCGAGCGCGCGAGGATCGCGACACCGTTGTAGGACTTCTGCCCGCAATACACCGATTCATACCCCGCCCCGCGCAATTCAGCGACGGGGAAATTCGCGTCCTCGGTCTTGGTTTCCTGCAGGCAGGCGACGTCTGGCTTGGCGTCGGCGAGCCAGTCGAGCAGATGACCGAGGCGCACCCGGAGCGAGTTGACGTTCCAGGTGGCGATCCGCACTAGGCGGTCATGCCGTTGTGCCTGAGTAGTGCGTCAACCGTCGGTTCGCGGCCGCGGAAGGCGCGGAACGACTCGGCCGCCGGCCGGCTGCCGCCGACCGCGAGGATCTCGTCGCGGAAGCGCTGGCCTGAGCGCGCGTCGAGGATGCCGTGCTCCTCGAAGAAGGAATACGCGTCGGCCGAGAGCACTTCGGCCCACTTGTAGCTGTAGTACCCCGCGGCATAGCCGCCGGCGAAGATGTGCGAGAAGTTGTTGGGAAAGCGGTTGTAAGCGGGCGGGCGCAGGACGGCGATCCGCTCGCGCACCTCTTCCAGCAGTTGCAGCGCCGTGCGCCCCGGCTCGAATTCAGCATGCAGCCGCATGTCGAAGACGGCGAACTCGAGCTGGCGCAGCATCGCGAGCCCGCTCTGGAAGTTCTTGGCCGCGACCATCTTGTCGTAGAGCTCGTGCGGCAGCGGCGCGCGGGTCTCCACGTGGCGCGTCATATGCCGCAGCACATCCCATTCCCAGCAGAAGTTCTCCATGAACTGGCTCGGCAGCTCGACCGCGTCCCACTCGACGCCGTTGATGCCGGAGACGCCGAGATCCTCGATGCGGGTGAGCAGGTGGTGCAGGCCGTGGCCGAATTCGTGGAACAGCGTCAGCACTTCATCGTGGGTGAAGAGCGCCGGACGTCCACCAACCGGACGCGAGAAGTTGCACGTCAGGTAGGCGACCGGCGTCTGCAGCTCGCCGCCCTTGCGCCGGCGCGTGATGGCATCGTCCATCCACGCACCGCCGCGCTTGGTGTCGCGGGCATAAAGGTCCATATAGAACTGGCCTACCAGCGCGCCCGCGGCATCGCGGATCTCGTAGAAGCGCACGTCCTCGTGCCAGCGCGGCGCCTCCGACGGCTTGATGCGAAGGCCGTACAGCGTCTCGGCGACGCGGAACAGGCCCTGCACCGCGACTTCCTCGGGAAAGTATTGCTTTACTTCCTGCTCGGAGAACGCATAGCGCTTGACGCGCAGCTTCTCCGACGCATAGGCCACGTCCCAGGCTGCCAGTTTCTCCAGGCCGAGCTCGCGCTTCGCGAACCCGCGCAGCTCGGCGACGTCCTTCTCCGCGAACGGGCGCGCGCGGCGCGCAAGGTCCTCGAGGAAGCCGAGCACCTGTTGCGGCGATTCCGCCATCTTCGGCACGAGCGACACCTCGGCGAAATTGCGGTAGTCCAGCAGCCGCGCAAGCTCCCGGCGCAGCTCGACGATCCGGGCGATGAGCGGCGTGTTGTCCCATTCCGGCTTGCCGAATTCCGAGGCGCGCGTAACGGTCTCGCGGTACAGGGTCTCGCGCAGCCGCCGGTCGTCGGCGTACTGCATCACCGGCATGTAGGAGGGCGCATGCAGCGTGAATTTCCAGCCGGGCTTGCCATCCTTCTCCGCCGCCTCGCGCGCGGCGTCGAGCGCATCGCGCGGCAGGCCGCCGATGCGGCTCTCGTCCACGACGATGCTGAAGGCCTTGGTGGCGTCGAGCAGGTTTTCCGAAAACCGGCTGGCCGAGCGCGCCAGCTCTTCCTGGATGGCGGCGAAGCGCGCCTTCTTCTCCGCGGGCAGCTCGGCGCCGCCGAGGCGGAAGTCGCGCAACGCGTTCTCGACGATGCGCTTCCTCGCTCCCGACAGGGAGCCAAACGCCGGCGAGGCCGAGAGCTGCTGGTACTTCTCGAACAGCCGCTGGTTCTGTCCGAGCTCGGTCCAATACTGCGTGATCTTGGGCAGGTTGGCGTTGTACGCCTCGCGCAGTGCCGGGCTGTCGAGCACCGCGTGTAGGTGCGCGACTTGGCCCCAGGCGCGGCCGATGCGCTCGTTCGCGTCCTCGAGCGGCGCGACGAAGCCTTGCCACGTCACGGGCGCATTGATGACGCGCTCGATCGTCGCGCGGCCATCGGCCAGCAATTGATCGACCGCTGGCGCGACATGCTCGGGTTTGAGCTCCGCGAAGCGCGGCAGCCCGGAAAAGTCCAGTAGTGGATTCATTTTGAAGCGCCAGCGGCGCGTACGCAGTTTTCGAGAAGCATGGCAATCGTCATCGGCCCGACCCCGCCGGGCACCGGTGTGATCCAGCCGGCGACTTCGGCTGCCGAGGCAAAATCGACGTCGCCGGCAAGCGAGCCGTCGCTC
>DASXRW010000579.1:0-8689 GCA_036506355.1 Burkholderiales bacterium | reverse complement strand
GGGTGCAGTGAAGCGCGGCTGGGGCATGGGCTGCGAGATGCACGGCTCGAGCGCCTATCCGGGAATCAAGGAGCAGGGCAACGCGACGGTGCGCATGAACGAGGACGGCACGGTGCAGCTCTTCACTGGCGCGACCGGCCTCGGCACCGGCGCGCACACTGCGCTCGCGCAGGTCGTCGCCGAGGAGCTGGGTGTGCGCTTCGAAGATGTCTCGGTCGTGCACGGCGATACGGATGTGGTGCCGTGGGACATCGGCGCCTTCGCCAGCCACACCACTTATATGGGTGGACGCGCCGCGCAGATGGCAGCCGCCGAAGTAAAAAAACAGGTGCTCGCGCGCGCATCAGAAAAGCTGGAAGCCGCGCCCGGCGATTTGGAGATCCGCCAGAGCGTCATTACGGTGAAAGGCTCCGACCGCAGCACCAGCGTGCGCGACGCAGTGGCGCCCACGCGCGGCGTGCCGTCCGCGCAGCTCGTCGCCTCGGCGACGTACAGCCCGACCAAGTCCTACTCGTTCGCGGCGCATTTCGTCGAAGTCCAGGTCGACACCGAGACCGGACAGATCGACGTGCTGCAGGTGATCCCGGTGCACGAGCTCGGAAAGGTGATCCATCCGGTCGCAGCCGCCGGGCAGATCGAAGGCGGCATCCAGCAGGGCATCGGCCACACGCTCACAGAGGACTACGTGATCGATGAGAAGACCGGCCGCTCGCTCAACGCCGGCTTCGTCGATTACAAGATGCCGCTGTCGCTCGACATGCCGCCGATCCGCACCATCCTGCTCGAGACCGCGCCGGATCCGGGCGGGCCGTTCGGCGCCAAGGGCGTCGGCGAGGATCCGATCATCGCCATCGGGCCGGCGATCGCCAACGCGGTGTATAACGCCATCGGCGTGCGCTTCCGGCATTACCCGATCACGCCCGACCAGGTCGTCCAGGCATTGAAAGGCAGATGAATCCGCTGCCGGTGACCATCCTGACCGGCTTTCTCGGCGCCGGAAAGACCACGCTGCTCAACTACATCCTCACCGAGAAGCACGGCCACCGCATCGCGGTGATCGAGAACGAGTTTGGCGAGATCAATATCGACGCCGAGCTCGTCATGAGCGGCGACGAGGAAATCTTCGAGCTCACCAACGGCTGCGTGTGCTGCGTCGCCACCGCGCGCGCCGACCTGCTGCGCATCCTTGAGAAGCTGCTCGCGCGGCGCGACAAGTACGACCACATCCTCGTCGAGACCAGCGGCATGGCGGACCCGACGCCGGTCGCGCAAACGTTCTTCGTCGATCCGGTGGCGCGACAGGTCCAGCTCGACGCGATCGTCACCATGGTCGACGCGAAGCATGCCGCGGGTCACCTCCAGCACGAAGCGATCGACCAGATCGTGATCGCCGACCGCATCATCGTGAACAAGGTCGATCTCGTCGACGAGCGCGAGCTCGGCGAGCTGGAGGGCCGCGTGCGCCAGCTCAACGCCACGGCGCCGATCCTGCGCTCGAGCCATGCTCGCGTGGATCTCGAGAACATCCTCGGCATCGGCGCCTTCAGCTCGCAGCGCGGCGCGCTGTCGCTCGACGAGCACGAGCACAGCCACGATCCGGCGCTCGAGTCGCGGTCGTTCGTCTTCGGGCAGCCGTTCGGTCGCGCGGCTTTCGAAGCCTGGGTGAAAGCGTTCCTCGCCGCCCATGGCGACGATGTCTTCCGCTTGAAGGGCATCGTCGCGTTTCGCGGCGAGCCGCAGCGCCACGTGCTGCAGGCCGTGCATCGCATCATGGACATCAAGCCAGCGGACGCCTGGGGCTCGGCGCAACCGGTGAGCAAGCTCGTGTTCATCGGCCGCAATCTCGATGAGCTCGCGCTCGAAGCGGGCCTGCGCGCTCAACTCGCATGAAAGTCCAGGCCGCCGTCGGTTACGAAGCAGGCAAGCCGCTCGTCATCGAAACGGTCGATCTCGCCGGGCCCAAGGCGGGCGAGGTGCTGGTCGAACTGAAGGCGACGGGGATCTGCCATACGGACGAGTTCACGCGCTCCGGTGCGGATCCGGAAGGACTGTTTCCAGCGATCTTTGGCCACGAGGGCGCCGGGATCGTGGTCGACGTTGGTCCGGGCGTTACGTCCGTGAAGAAGGGCGACCACGTCATTCCGCTCTACATCCCCGAATGCCGGCAGTGCAAATCGTGCCTGTCGCGCAAGACCAACTTGTGCACGGCGATCCGCGCCACGCAGGGCAAGGGCTTGATGCCCGACGGCACCAGCCGCTTTTCCATCGGTGGAAAAATGATTCACCACTATATGGGCTGCTCGACCTTCGCCAACTACACGGTGCTGCCCGAGATCGCGCTGGCGAAGATCCGCGAGGACGCGCCGTTCGACAAGGTGTGCTACATCGGCTGCGGCGTGACGACCGGCATCGGCGCCGTCATCAATACCGCCAAGGTCGAGCCGGGCGCGAACGTGGTGGTGTTCGGCCTGGGCGGCATCGGCCTCAACGTCGTGCAGGGCGCGCGCCTCGCCGGCGCCAACATGATCATCGGCGTCGACATCAATCCGCAGCGCGAGGCGCTGGCGAGAAAATTCGGGGCGACGCACTTTCTTAACCCGAAAGGCGTGGACGTGGTCGCGGCCCTGGTGGAGTTGACGGGCGGCGGCGCCGACTACAGCTTCGAGTGCGTCGGCAACGTCGAGCTGATGCGCCAGGCGCTGGAATGCTGCCACCGCGGCTGGGGCGTCTCGGTGATCATCGGCGTCGCCGGCGCCGGGCAGGAGATCCGCACGCGGCCCTTCCAGCTCGTCACCGGGCGCGTCTGGAAGGGCACCGCGTTCGGCGGCGCAAGAGGCCGCAGCGACGTGCCGCGCATCGTCGACTGGTACATGGACGGCAAGATCAACATCGACGATCTCATCACCCACCAGCTCGCGCTCAAGGACATCAACCGCGCCTTCGACCTGATGCACGCCGGCGAATCGATCCGCAGCGTCGTGCTCTATTGATGGAGAAGCGGTTCCTGATCGGCTGCCACGGCCGCGGCGCGGCGCGCGTTCCTGGCGAGCCGCTGAGCGTCGACGAGCGTTTCCGGCTGCTCAAGGAAACCGGCGTGTTCGACTTCATGGACCGAATGCCGCAGGCCGGCGAGGAGAAGGAGTATCTGAAAGCCGCGGAGAAATACGATCTGCCGATCAAGACCGGCCTGTGGATGTACCGCATGGGCAAGGATGACGCCTTGCTCGCGCGCAACCTGAAGGTGGCGAAGGACGCGGGCGGCGAGGTACACAACGTCATGGTGTACACGCACCACGCCGATGGCCATCCCATCAGCGATACGGAGGTCGCAGACTTCTACCTCTACGCTTACGACGAGGCCGGCCGCGTCGGCATCGACATCACCTTCGAGATCCACATCGACATGTGGTCCGAGGACTTCCGCCGCGTCATGCCGGTGGCGAAGCTGGTGCGCGCCCGCGGCGTGCCGTTCAACTCGCAGCTCGATCACAGCCACTGCATCCTCAAGCTCGAGAGCGCCGAGGAGCAGGACATCTCCGGCATCCGCGCCGACGTCGAGGCCGGGCGCCTGGTGCTCGATCCGTTCGCGCCGCACAGCATCTACGACGAGTGGCTCGCCGAGAACATCTTCCTTTGGGCGTCGCTGCGCGCGGTGGCGCCGAACGGCCCAAAGAACGCCTGGGCGAAGCGGCCCGACGGCAAGCCGGGCCGCGCCTGCCAGTATCCGTTCGTGCGCCCGCGGCCCGGCGAGTGGCATTCGCCCTGGTACGCCTACAAGCTCGAGCCGAGCAAGGAAGTGACGCGCAAGGTGCTGCGCGACATCCGCGACAACCCGGAGAGCCGGATCCGCTACCTGACCACCGAGTTCATCGACCTGCCCGACTACGGCGACGGCGCGAAATACTCGCTCGTCGAGCAGAACGCAGCGGCCGCGCGATGGATCCGCCAGACCTGGGACGAGCTCAAGCGCGCGACAGCTTCCTGAGGATCGCGGCGGCGCGTGCCATCGCGGATTCGGAAACCCGCGCGCGCACGGCGTCGAAATTAGGGCCGCGCGTCGCGTCGAGCCCCATGCGCGAGGTGGTGCCGACGCTCGAAGCCGACGGATCGAGCGCGTTGCCCGGCAGGCCGTCGACGATCAGCACGTCGCGGTGCGGCTGGAAGTGCGTCGCGAGCGCCCACATCACCTGCGAGTCGTCGGTGACGTCGATGTCCTCGTCGACCGCGATCACCGTCTTCACGTAAGGATCCCAGCCGAGGAGCGCGAGCATCACCTGGCGCGCCTCGCCTTCGCGCCGCGCGCGCAGCGCGACGTAGGCGTGGAAGTGCACGCCCGAGTTCGGGTAGTGCAGCCGCGTGACGCTCGGGAAGCGCTCCATCAGCTTCTCGGCCATCTCCGACTCGCGCGGCACGCGCGAAAGATTCAGGTGCTCGGGCGAGTTGCCGCCCATCACGTCGACCAGCATCGCATCCTTGCGGCGCATCACCGTGTCGACGCGGAACAGAGTATTGGTCGTGCGGTTGGACGAATAGCCAGTGAACTCGCCGAACGGTCCCTCTTCGACCTTCGCCTCCGGGTCGAGCGTGCCTTCGAGCACGATTTCCGCAGCGGCCGGCACGCCGATGCCGTGCTTCGGAGTGCGCACCACTTCGAGCGGCTCGCCCATCAGTCCTCCCGCGATGCGCCGCTCGTCGGCGCCATAGGCGACGCGCGCGGACGCGGCCATCATGAACAGCGGATGCGCGCCGATGACCATCGCGATGGGCAAGCGCTGTTTCTTTTCTTTTGAAATTTCCAGCGAGCGCCACAAGTGGCCGCGCGAATGCAGGCTGGTCGCGAGCTCGGTCTTCGAGTGCAGCATCGCGCGGTGATACGAGAGATTGCCCGGAGCTTCGGCGACGATGAGGCCGTTGGTGATGTAAGGCGCCTTGTCCGTCTCGAAGTGCTTGAGCAGGGGCAGCCTGGTGAGATCGACGCGCTCTTCCACCGATTCGAGCACCGGTCCGTTCGCCACCGCTTTGGGATCCACCGCGCGACGCGCCTTCTCCTGGTAGGTGCGATGGATCTGCGCCACGTCGCAGCCGAGCAGGCGCGCGATGCGCTGGCGCGAAGCAAAGAGATTGGTGGCGACCTTGGTGCCGTTCACACGCTCGAACAGCACGAGCGGATCGCGCCCCTGCGCGGCGAGCGTCCAGACTACGGCGGTGGCGTCCTGGTCGGGCGAGATCTCCTCCGCCACGACCAGCACATCCTCGGGATGCTGGCTGCGGTACTCGGCGAGGAAGGCGTGGAAATCCTGCTTCAAGGAAAAAGTCTCAACTTCAGCCGACCCCGGCGTAGGTATTCTTCAGGCGCGCCTTCGCCTCATCCATGGTGCGCGGCGGCGGCGTGGTCTTGATGCCGCACAGGCGGGCGATGTTGTTGCCCATGTAGTCCTCGAGCCCGTCCTCGTCGAGATTCATGCCCTGCGGCGGCGGGCCGCACAGCACCTCGAGCTCGCGCAGCCACATGCCGGGCTCGTTCGGCGGCGAGTCGCTGCCGAACACGATCTTGTGGCGCGGCAGCTCGCTTGCGAACTCGACGATGCGCGACTGGAAGGTCCAGCCCGACTCGCACACCACGTTCTTCGTGTCGACCGCCATCCAGAAGGCCTCGAACGAGTAGTTGCCGCCGGTCTGGATGCCGAAGTGGCCGATGATGAAGTTCACCATCGGGAACTCGCGGATCACGGGATAGAACTGCGTCGGGATGCTGTAGGGGCCGTCGCCGGTGTGGATCAGCACCACCACGTTGTACTTGGCGCACATCTTCATCGCCGGGCGCAGCCAGTCGAGCGCGCGGTCGGGGCGGTAGTTGTGCATGTTGGTGTGCAGCTTCAGCATCTTGAAGCCGTACTCCTTGACGTGGAACTCGAGCTCGAGCGCGCCCTCCTCGGGGCCGAAGCGCGGATTCAACATGAAGTCGCCGATGAAGCGGTCGGGATACTTCTGCGTGAGCTCGGCGCAGTACGCCATGTAGTCGCGGATGCCCTGCCGGCCGGTGCGGCCGCCGATGCGGTGCACCGTGTTCCCCGGCGGCGGCTGGATGAAGCCCATGTCGATGCGGCGCGGCTTGCCGTTGATCATGTAGGGGCCGTCCATCAGCTTGAGCATGCGCTCGCCGTTGAACGGGGTGCCGGTATGGCGCCAGGCCTCGTCGACCAGGTTGGTGGGATGCAGATGGGTATCGATGATCATGGTCAGCTCTTCGGCGCAGGAGTGGGCTTGAGGCCGATCATGCGTGCGGTGTTGTTGCCGAGGTAATCCTCGAGCGTTTCCTCGTCGAGGTTCATTCCCTGCGGCGGCTCCATGCACAGGACTTCCAGCAGCCGGATCCACATGCCGGGCTCGTTCGGCGGCGTGTCGGTGCCGAAGAGGATCTTGTGCTTCGGCAGGTCCTTGGCGAATTCCACGATGCGCGACTGCAGGCACCAGCCCGACTCGCAGTAGACGTTGGCGAGCTCCATCGCCCACTGGAAGGGCTCGAAGCAGTAGACGCCGCCGGTCTGCACGCCGAAGTGCGCCATGATGAAGTCGACCTTCGGGAACTCCTTGATGAGCGGCACCCACTCGGTGGGAATGCTGTAGGGGCCGTCGCCGGTGTGGAGCTTCACGAGCAGCCCGAGCTCCTCCGCTTTCCTCAGCGCCGGCCTGACCCAGTCCTTGGCGCGGTCGGGACGATAGGCGTGCATGTTGGCGTGGAGCTGCAGCATCTTGAAGCCGTATTCCTTCACGTGCCGCTCGAGCTCGGCGACGCCGTCCTGCACCCCGTAGCGCGGGTTGTAGACGAAGCAGCCGAAAAAGCGGTCGGGGTGCTTCTTCACCAGCTCGACGGTATAGGCCATGTAGGCGCGGATACCTTCGCGGCCGTCGAGGTGGTCGTTGGTGAAGTTGTGCAGCGTATTGCCCTGGGGCGGCTGGATGAACGCCTTGTCGACGCGACGCCGCTTGCCGTTCACGTAGAACGGGCCGTCCATCATCTTGAGGAGGCGCTCGCCGGTGAAAGGATCGCCGTCGTGCCGCCAGGCGCTGTCGACCTCTTTGGTCGGATAGCAGCTCAGATCAATGATCACGCGAAGGCTCCGGTCAGGAGGGGTCGTGGGCAATTTCCGACCGGGCGCAGTTGCTCACTGGGAAATGAGACGGCCCGGCTGACCGCTTATACCCACCGGCGAAACTGTACCATCGATTCATGGAGAGGAGGACCGCCCGATGATGCACGGCTGGATTCCGCCGGAGCGCTATCTCGCTTATCTCACCTGGACCGACATCCGCGACCTCTCCGACAAGGAGAACACGGTGATCCTGCAACCGATCGGCGCGATCGAGCAGCACGGGCCGCACCTGCCGCTCGCCGTCGATGCCGCGATCTGCACCGGAATCCTCGGCGCAGCGCTGAAACGCGTGCCGCGGGAAATTCCCTGCTACTGCCTGCCGCCGCTCTACTACGGGAAGTCGAACGAGCACATCCGCTATCCCGGCACGGTGACGCTGAGCGCGGAGACGCTGCTGCGCGTGCTGGGCGAAGTGGCCGACTCGGTGCAGCGCATGGGCTTTCGCAAGCTCGCGTTCGTCAACGCTCACGGCGGGCAGCCGCAGGTGGTGGAGATCGCGGCGCGCGATGCGCACGAGCGCCATCCGGAGCTGAGCGTGTTCCCGCTCTTCATCTGGCGCGTGCAGCAGAAGCGCGGCGAGCTGCTCTCCGCGCGCGAGCGCGAGTTCGGTATCCACGCGGGAACCGCGGAGACGTCGGTGCTCCTCAAGCTGCTGCCGGAGCAGGTGCACAAAGACCGGCTGGTTTGCGAATACCCGCAGGGGCTGCCGGAGAAGGGCATGATCTCGATGGAAGGCGCGCTGCCTTTCGCGTGGCTCACGCACGATCTCACCGTGAGTGGCGCGCTGGGCGACGCGACCGCCGCCACCGAGGCGATCGGCGAGCAGCTCATCGAGGCGCTCGCCGCCGGCTGGGCGCAGCTCATCCGCGAATTGCACGCCTTCCGCCAGCCGGCGACGTCAAAAGGGCCGCTCGGCTAGGCTAAGATTTCGGCATGCTCGTCACGCAACAGAAAGTCCTGCGCCGCTTCTGGTACTGCACCATGCCGCTCGGCGAGCTCGATTCGGGTCCCAGGCCTTTCACGCTGCTCGGCGAACACCTCGTGCTCTGGCGCGACGCGCAGGGTCAGCCCGCCGCGCTGCAGGACCGCTGCTGCCACCGCACCGCCAAGCTCTCGAAGGGCTATTGCGACGAGGGCAATATCGTCTGCGGCTACCACGGCTGGACCTACGACCGCTCGGGTGCCTGCGTGCGCATTCCGCAGTACGAGCCCGACGTGAAGATTCCGTCCGGGGCGCGCGTGCAGTCCTATCGCTGCGAAGCGCGCTACGGCTACGTCTGGGTAGCGCTCGATGAGCCGCTGCTGCCCATTCCCGAGCTCAAGGAGGACGCCGATCCCGCGTACCGGCGCATCCCCCAGTTCTACGAGACCTGGAAGTGCAGCGCCTTCCGGTTGATGGAAAACTCCTTCGACTCCGCGCACCCGGCCTTCGTGCATCGCAAGACCTTCGGCAACGTCGAGCAGCCCAAGCCGGTCGAGCGCGAGCTGACGATGACGCCCTGGGGCTTCATCTCGCGCCACGAGACGCCGGTGGT
>DASXRW010000578.1:0-12265 GCA_036506355.1 Burkholderiales bacterium | reverse complement strand
AATGAGCCGGCAAGAGCTGCGCGGGATGGCCGAGTCGTTCACCGGCTTTTCTCTCGGCGCGCGCATGAATCAGATGCAGGAGTTCGTCGTTACGCGCGACGCGCAGGGTGCGCAACGCGCCTCGCTGGGCGCATTCGTGCGCTCGGGCAAGAGCTGGAAAATCGAGAGCATGTAGCGAGATGATCGGGCGCCTCTCGGGCAAGCTCGCCGCCAAGCACCCGCCGCAGGTGCTGGTCGACGTCGCCGGCGTGGCCTACGAGGTCGACGTGCCGATGAGCACGTTCTACAGCCTGCCGGCGACCGGCGAGGCGATCTCGCTCTACACGCATCTCATCGTGCGCGAGGATGCGCACACGCTCTACGGCTTCGCCACGCTGGAGGAGCGCGCGGCGTTCCGCCAGCTCATCCGCATCTCTGGCATCGGCGCGCGCACCGCGCTCTCGGTGCTCTCGGGGCTCTCGGTGGCCGAGCTTTCGCGCGCGATCACGATGCAGGACGCGGCGCGCCTCACCAAGGTACCGGGCATCGGCAAGAAGACCGCCGAGCGGCTGCTGCTCGAGCTCAAGGGCAAGCTCGCCGAGGGCGTCGGCGAGCCGGCGGCTCAGCGCGGCGCCGATGTCGTGCACGCGCTGGTGGCGCTCGGCTACAGCGAAAAGGAGGCGCTCGCCGCCGTGAAGGGGCTCGCAGCTGATATGCCCCTTGCCGAAGGCATTCGCGCTGCGCTCAAGACGCTGGTGCGCCGTTAGCCGGTCTCGGGTGGCGAATTCGCGTTGCAATTCCGCAACATGCGGCGAAACGCGAGCCCACGTTTCGGTCGCGCCAGCCTGCCGGAAGCGTCGCTTTGCTAGTGTTTGCGGGCGTGATTTGGAGATTCCAGTAATCTGTACGCGCACGCTGAAACGAAAAGGGCGGCGTCGGCCGCTTTTTTTTCGTGTGCACAATAACAATGGGGGCACTTATATGAAGAAAAATGGAACGACGATCGCGGTAGTTCTGGGAGTGGCGCTCGGCGCGGCCTTGCCGCTCGCGGCGCAGGCGCAGGCGACGCTGCCGGGCGTCTACGTCGGCGTGGGCGCCGGTCAGGCGGAGCCGCTGCAGTACGACGCATGCGATACGCGGCCGACCTGCAAGAAAAAGGGCAGCGCCTACCGGTTCTTCGGCGGCTGGCAGTTCAGCCGCAATTTCGGGGTCGAGGTGGCCTATAGCGACCTCGGTAAAGCGAGCTCCAGTTCCTCGACCCTCAACGAGACCATCAAGGTCAGGGTGAGCGAACTGACGCTGGTCGGTTCGTATCCAGCGAGCGAGCGCTTCTCCATCTACGGCAAGGTCGGCGGCTACTACGCGCAGACCACGGCCGACACTACGCAGAGCGGGGTCAGCACGAGGGTGAAGGAGAGCAACGGCGGCCTCACATTCGCCGGCGGGCTGCAGTACTTCGTGACGCCCAGCCTGGCGCTGCGCGGCGAAGGCCAGAACTACATGAAGGTGGGCGGCGGCAGGCTCGGCGACAGCGACTACGTCGCTTATACGGTCGGCCTGCTCTGGAAATTTAGATAAACATCCGCGAGGGGGCGGAACATGAGAGGAACGAAATCGCTACTGCTGGCGGCTGCCGGCTCGCTTGGGCTCGCCAGCGCGGCGTTCGCGCAGGAACGCCCGAGCCACGTCTACGCCGGCGCGACGTTCGGCCAGGCGCACTGGCGCTCGGGCTGCCTGGCGTCGAGCCCGAGCTGCGACGACACCGATCGCGCGCTGCGCGTCTTCGGCGGCTACCAGGTGAACCGCATCTTGTCCGCGGAAGTCGGCTTTCATAACCTTGGCAAGGCGACCGGATCGACGGCGAGCATCAAGGGCAACGCCTGGGAGGCGCTAGGCGTCGTCGCCTGGCCGATCGCGGGCGCGCTCGGCGTCTACGGCAAGCTCGGCATCTTCCGCGGCAATGTCGAGGGCAGCGGCGCGTTGCTGCCGAACAAGGAAACCAATTACGGGCCGACCTTCGGCATCGGGGCGCAGCTCGACGTCAGCCGCAACCTCGCGCTGCGCGGCGAGTGGCAGAGCTATCCGAAGCTTGGCGGCAGCACCCTACCGAAGACCGACATCAACGTAATGAGCGCCGGCGCGCTTTGGAGATTCCGGTAGGCGCGCAACGCAGTGCTGCAGCAGGAATTCGGTCAGGCGCTTGCGCACCGGCGCGCTGCGCAGCGCCTGGATGTGCCCGCTGTCGGGAATGCTCCAGAAGTCCTTAGGCTGCTGCGCGCTCTCGAACAGCAGCTGCGAATGATGCGGCGGCACGATGGCGTCGCGCTCGCCGTGGATCAGGAGAAGCGGGATCGGGCTCACCGCGGCGACCGCCGCGCGCGGTGAATAGTTGTTGTCCACGGTGTAGTCCGGCAGCCATTGCAATGGCCAGGTGATGAACAAGCCGGCCATCTTTTCCTTCGCGACCATCCGGTAGTCGGCAAAGGCGCTGTCCGCGATGATCGCGCGGATGTGGCTGCGATACGCGCTGTGCGCCACGTAGTGGATCGCGAGCGCTCCGCCGAGGCTCTGCCCGAAGACGATGATGCGCTCGGGGTCGACGTCGTGCCGCTCGAGCAGCGTGCGCATCGCCGCGTCGATGTCGAGCTGCACGCCGCCGAGCGACGGACGGCCTTCCGAGCCGCCGTAGCCTCGATAGTCGAGCGCCAGCACGTTGAACCCCGCCGCCGGCATCCACGCGACGTTGGCGAAGTGGGCGCTGATGTTCTCGGCGTTGCCGTGGAGGTAGAGCACGGTCGCCTGTGCCTCGCCGCGCGCGGGCATGAACCAGGCGAAGAGCGCCGTGCCGTCGGCGGCGCGCAGCTCCACCGGCTGGTAGTCGATGCCGTAGAGGCCCGGCGTCGACACGATGACGTTGTGCGGCTGGAAAAATACCGGCGTGCAGGCGCTGAGCGCGAGAAGCCAGGCGACGAGGGCGATGCGTGCCATGGTCAGAAGTAGAGCTGCAGCGAGATCGAGCCGCTGGCGAAGTGGCGCGCAGCCTCGCGGCGACGCTCGAGGTCCAGACGCAGTGCGCTGTCGCGGCCGAGCGCAAAGCGGCTCTGCAGGCCGAGCGAGCGCGGCGCGTCGCTCTCACCCAGAAAATAGCTGAGACCGCTCGCGTAGGCGTGCATCCGCCACCGGGGAGCGGGATCGACCATTGCGCCGAAACGCGCGCCCGCGCCGATGCTGTAGCCGTGCTCGAGATTGTGGTGCGCGCGGATCGCGGCCTCGGCCATCGCGTAGAAGCGGCGTCCCCCGCCGCGATTCGACCAGGCCGCGCCGGCACCGCCGTCGAGCCCGGCCACCAGCGGCTCCGATCCGTCGCGCAGGAATGCGCGGCGCCAGCCGCCCGCTACCCGCCAGGAGCGCGGCTGGAAGAAGTCATCGCGCGGCGCGAGCGACAGGATGTCTACTGGCACGAAGCGTTCGACGCGCGTGCCGCCGTCTTCGTAGTGGCGCAGGGCCGTATCGAAGAACTCGATCTGCGCCCCGCGCACGTAGCCCGCATCGGCGTCGACTACATCGTGATAGGTAGGCCGCAGCTCGAGCTCCTGGAACTGGCGGCCGTCGCGGCGCCCGGCGCCCAGGGCGATGCGCGAGGTCCCATGACCCTGGTCGGGTCGCGTTCCGGGGTCGATGGCCGGCGCCTGACTTGGCACGTCCAGGCGGCTGCGCGCGACGAGCAGCTCGCGCGCGAGCCGCGGCGCATCCGCCACGTCCTGCCTGCCGGTGGCGCGCCGGTAGTTCGCGTAGTCGTAGCTGGTTTCAAGCACCGCCGCAGCGCGTTGCGGCGGGCGGCCGAGCAGCGCAGCGCCGCTCGGTGCCCGTCCCAGGCTGAGGTTCTTGGCGATGCTGCGCTCCTCTTCCGACAAGTTGTTAAGCCGCGCGCCGATGATCGTGGCGTTCGCCGGGCGATACACGGTTCTTGCGACCAGGCCCGGCTGCCTGGTGACCGCCCGCACGGTATCAACCGGCAGCGCCCACCATCTGAACGGCGCAGTCAGGTCCAGCTCCGGCCGTGCTACCTGGAGCAGGGCGTTCAGATGATACGAACAGTTTTCGTCGAAAAAGAAGTACCGGAAATAGGCCGGAAGGAGCTCCCAGGCGTGCTCCAGCACCCGCTCCACTTCATCTGGCGCGAGCGCCAGCTCGTACTCCCAGAGGTCGCGGTTCTCCATGTCGCTGTATTCGCGCACCTTCAGGTAGTACGGCAGCACCGAGAACGTCCCGGGATAGCCGCCGAGCAGGCCTTTCACCGCGAAGGTGAGGCCGTTGGTCTCGTCGGTGTTGGCGGCGAAATTGACGGTGTAGGCGAGCAGCCGCGTGCGCTCGTCCTGATCGCGCGCGTCCACGCGCAGCAGCGTGTGCCCGTACATCGAGGACGGGTTGTTCAGGTAGGCGGAGGCGAACACCAGCGTCAGGCGCTCGGCGTTCAGCGCGCCGTGCCATTCGCGGTAGCGCGGGCAGTCGCGGCTCGGCAGGCGGCGCGGGTCGAACCGCAGCTCGCCACTCAGCCAGGCGCGCCGCGCGATGAAGGCGCATTGCGGGTTCTGCCGCTCGGGGGTTTCCTCAACGTCGGAAAAAAAGCTGGCGAGCGTCGCTTCCAGCTCGGCCTGCGGATCGGTCTGGCCGCCGCGGGCGTTGAAAAACTCCGGGCTCGCGACCAGGCTGCGCACGCCCGGGCCGGCGAGGCCGGGCAGAAAGTGCACGAGCTTGCGCCACTCCGGGCGCTCGGCGAGCCGCAGCTCCCGCGAGCGCGCTACGAGCTCCGCGAGATAGGCTGGATCACCGGCGCCCAGCGCGGTGGCGCAGTGCCCTAGAAGCGCGGCGAGGATCAGCGGCCAGATACGCACGAAAAAAAACCCTGCGGGGTACCGCAGGGTTTTTGGTACTGCCGTTGCTTAGAGCGCGGTGGTGTAGCGCGCGAGCTGCGCGTCCGACCCAAGAACCTGGCGCAGTGCCGCCATGATCTCGGGGGTTGCCGCGTTTTCGCTCGAGAAGATGCGCGCCATGTTGTCCTTCGCGGCGCGGTTGAACGCCCCGCGATCCTGCGCCTCGACGCCGAGCAGATGCGCGAGCGAGTCGAGCGCTTCGCCGCTGCCGACCGACATGTCGCGCGCGAGCTTCTCCTTGTTGCCGTCGATGAACAGCGCCGTCCTCCAGTTGGACCTCACCGCACCGTCCTGCGTGCAGCCGGAAGTGCCGCTCGTGATGCCGAAGGTCTGATTGCCGAACGTGCCGTTCGTCGTCACCGCGAGGACCTGCGGCGCAACGCCCGCCTGCCCGTCGAACAGCTTGGAACCCCAGCCGCAGTTGCCGATGTTGTTCTCGCCCGCAGCCATCGCGGTGACGGGAAACAGCGCTGCGACGGAAACGACTGCCAATAGCTTTTTCATCTCATCTCCCAGTAAGACGTCAAATTCGAAGTCGTTGTTTCGCCGACTTATTTGCGTTCCCTTGTTGCTTTTGCGAGAACGGTGAGGGATTGTTCAGGCCGTAGACACACGCTGTCAAGGTAGTGCGTCGCGCCCATGCAACGCTGCGCTGCATAATGCGCGGGGATTGTAAAAATGACAGTCGAAACAGACCGCCTGATTTCGGCAAAGCCCTCCTCGCCGCAGGAGGAGCAGTTCGAGCGCTCGCTGCGGCCGGCGACGCTCGCGGAATACGTCGGGCAGGAAAAGACGCGCGGCCAGCTCGAGATCTTCATCGAGGCGGCACGCCGGCGCGGCGAGGCGCTCGACCACGTGCTGCTGTTCGGGCCGCCGGGGCTGGGCAAGACCACGCTCGCGCACATCATCGCGCGCGAGCTCGGCGTGAACCTGCGCCAGACCTCGGGGCCGGTGCTCGAGCGCCCGGGAGATCTCGCGGCGCTCCTCACCAACCTCGAGCCGCGCGACGTGCTGTTCATCGACGAGATCCATCGCCTCTCGGCCGTGGTCGAGGAAATCCTCTATCCGGCGCTCGAGGATTTCCAGCTCGACATCATGATCGGCGAGGGCCCCGCGGCGCGCTCGATCAAGCTCGACCTGCCGCCGTTCACCCTCGCCGGCGCCACCACGCGCGCCGGCATGCTGACCAATCCGCTGCGCGATCGCTTCGGCATCGTCGCGCGCCTGGAGTTCTACAGCCAGCAGGAGCTCGCCACCATCGTGCGCCGCTCCGCGGGCCTGCTGAAGGTGGCGCTCGACGAGGCCGGCGCGGCCGAGATCGCCTGCCGCTCGCGCGGCACGCCGCGCGTCGCCAATCGGCTGCTGCGCCGCGTGCGCGATTACGCCGAGGTGAAAGCCGACGGCCGCGTCACCAAGGCGATCGCCGAAGCCGCGCTCAAGATGCTCGATGTCGATGCGCTCGGCCTCGACGTCATGGACCGCCAGCTGCTGCTCGCCGTCATTGAAAAGTTCTCGGGCGGCCCCGTCGGTCTCGAGAACCTCGCGCATGCGATCGGCGAGGACGCCGAGACGATCGAGGATGTGCTCGAGCCCTATCTCATCCAGCAAGGGTATCTGCAGCGCACGCCGCGCGGCCGCATGGCCACGCTCTCGGCGTACCGCCATTTCGGCATCACTGCTCCGGCCGCGGGGCGCGATCTCCTATCCGACAGCTGACGATCCCCGTCCGGGTCTACTACCAGGACACCGATGCCGGCGGCGTGGTGTTCCACGCGCAATATCTCGCCTTCATGGAGCGCGCGCGCACCGAGCTCCTGAACGAAGCCGGCGTCGACCTCGCGCGCCTGGCGCAAGAGCGCGGCGTGCAGTTCATGGTGGCGAGCCTGGCCGTGAAATACCACCGTGCGGCGCGCCTGAATGAGCTCGTCTCGGCGAGCGCGGAAGTGGTTAAAATCGGCCGCGCGAGCATCGTGTTCCGCCAGTGCGTGGAGCGCTCGGGCGAACTCCTCGTCGAGGCGGAGGTCACACTCGCCATAGTGGACAGAGGCCGCATGAAGCCGGCCCGCATGCCGATCGAACTCGAACAGGCGCTCAAATAAATGCCGACGTTCACGCAGGACCTCGACATCTGGCAGCTGATCCTCCACGCGAGCGTGGTCGTCAAGGTGGTGATGGCGATCCTGGTCGCGGTGTCGTTCATGTCCTGGATGTTCATCTTCCAGAAGTGGTTCGTGATCCGCCGCGCGGTCGGGCAGACGCTCAAGTTCGAGCGCGAGTTCTGGGGCGGCCAGGACCTGAACGCGCTCTACCAGGGCGCGGTGAACCATCGCCACACGATCGGCAGCCTCGAACGGATGTTCGAGGCGGGCTACCGCGAGTTTGCCAAGCTGCGCAGCCAGACCGGCACCGATGTCAGCGACATGGTCGACGGCGCGCGCCGCGCCATGCGCGCGACCTTCCAGCGCGAGATGGACTTCCTCGAGCGCCATCTCGCGTTTCTCGCCTCCACCGGCTCGGTGAGCCCGTACGTCGGCCTCTTCGGCACGGTGTGGGGCATCATGCACGCCTTCAGGAGCCTCGCCAACGTGCAGCAGGCGACGCTCGCGCAGGTCGCGCCGGGCATCGCCGAGGCGCTGGTCGCGACCGCCATCGGCCTGTTCGCCGCCATTCCGGCGGTGGTCGCGTACAACCGCTACTCGCACGACGTCGATCGCCTCGGCAACCGCTTCGAGAGCTTCATGGAGGAGTTCTCCAACATCCTCCACCGGCAGGCGGCGAGATGAGGGAGAAATAAGCGTGCCCGCGGTGCGCAGGCGCGGGCCGATGCACGAGA
Organism: Burkholderiales bacterium; assembly: GCA_036506355.1. Taxonomy (GTDB): domain Bacteria; phylum Pseudomonadota; class Gammaproteobacteria; order Burkholderiales; family SG8-39; genus SCGC-AG-212-J23. The sequence continues at coordinate 4,519 of DASXRW010000578.1, read as the reverse complement.
TCAACATCGTGCCCTACGTCGACGTGATGCTCGTGCTGCTCGTGATCTTCATGGTCACCGCGCCGCTCGTCACCCCGGCGGTGATCGACCTGCCGACGGTCGACAAGGCAAGCCAGCCGCGCATCGTGCCGCTCGAAGTGTTCGTCAAGGCCGATCGCGGACTGGTGGTGCGCAGCCGCGACGCTTCGGGTGCGATCGTCAGCGAGCGCACCGTGTCGCGCGCCGAGCTCGGCGCCGCCATCAAGGAAGTGCGCGGAGCGAACGCCGAGCTCTCGGTGCTGGTCGGCGGCGACAAGGACGCGCGCTACGAAGCGGTGCTGCAGGTGATGGACGAGCTGCGCAAGCACGGCGTGAGCCGCGTAGGCTTGCAGGTGAAGTTGAGCCAGTGAGCGCCGCAGCGCTGCCGCAGCGGCGGGCGCCGCTCGCGCCCTCCTTTGTCCTCTCGGCGCTGGTGCACCTGGCGCTGCTCGCGGTGCTGTTCCTCGGCGTGCGCTTCCAGAGCCATCCACCGGCGGTGGTCAATGTCGAGCTCTGGGACACCCCGCCACCCCCGCCGGCAGTCGAAGAAAAGCCGCCGCCGCCCGTGGTGAAGCCCGAGCCCGAACCCGAGCCCGCAGCGAAGAAGCCCGAGATCGCGCTGCCGGAAAAGCCCAAGCCGAAGCCCAAGCCGCCGCCGCCCAAGCGCGACCTCGCCTTCGAGAAGCGACTGCGCGAGCAGGCCGCGAGCGAGCAGAAGCAGCTCGACGAGCAGCGCCGCGAGCGCGAGCTGCGCGAGCTGATCGCGCGCCAGCAGGCCGATGCGCGATCGCGCGCGCAGCTTGCCTGGACGGACAAGATCCGCGCCAAGATCCGCGGCAACATCATCCTGCCGCAGGACATCCCGGGAAATCCCGAGGCAATCTTCGACGTCACGCTCCTGCCCACGGGGGAGGTGCTCACCGTGCGCAAGCGCAAGTCGAGCGGGCACCCCGGCTATGATGACGCCGTGGAGCGAGCGATCATGAAGTCTTCGCCTCTTCCCCAGCCCGACGATCGCAGCGTCTTCCAGCGGCAGCTCGCATTAACATTCCACCCTCAGGACCGATGATTCGCATCCTTGCCTTCCTTTTGTGCTGGATGAGCGCGGCGCACGCGCAGCTCGCCATCGAAATCACCGGCGCCGGCGCGCAACGCATCCCGATTGCGCTCGTGCCCTTCGCCGGAGAGAACGCGCTCGCCCCGGGCATCAGCACCATCGTGCGCGCCGACCTCGAGAGGAGCGGTCTCTTCCGCGGCCTCGAGCTGCCGCCGATCGTGCCCGAGCCGACCGAGGCGACCAACATCAATTACGCCGAATGGCGCTCGCGGCTCGCCGACGCGCTGCTGGTGGGTTCGGTGCAGCCGCGGCCCGACGGCCGCTTCGAGGCGCGCTTCCGCCTGTACGACGTCGTCAAGCAGCAGGCGCTGGGCGGCGTGGCTTACACGCTCGGAAGAGAGCAGCTGCGCGCCACGGCGCACCGCATCGCGGACTTTGTCTACGAGAAGCTGACCGGCGAGAAGGGCGTTTTCTCCACGCGCATCGCCTACGTCGTGAAGCGCGGCAACCGCTACGAGCTGCAGATCGCCGACTACGACGGCGCCGGCGCCGAGACCGCGCTCGCTTCCTTCGAGCCGATCATCTCGCCGGTGTGGTCGCCCGACGGCAAGCGCCTGGCCTATGTGTCCTTCGAGAATAAAAAACCCGTCGTCTACGTCCATTCGCTGCTCGACGGCAAGCGCCACGTCGTGGCCAACTTCAAGGGCTCGAACTCGGCCCCGGCCTGGGCGCCCGAGGGCAGCCGGCTCGCGGTGGTGCTCTCGCGCGAGGGCGGCTCGCAGCTCTTCCTGATCAACGCCGACGGCAGCGGGGTGCGCCGGCTCGCCTCCTCGAGCGGCATCGACACCGAGCCGCGCTTCTCGCCCGACGGGCAGTGGATCTACTTCACCTCCGACCGCGGCGGCACCCCGCAGGTCTACCGCATGCCCGCCACCGGTGGCGAGCCGCAGCGCGTCACCTTCGAGGGCAGCTATAATGTGTCACCGAGAATAAGCCCGGACGGCAAAACGATCGCGTATATCACGCGCAACGCCGGCAAGTTTCAGGTCGCGTTGCTCGATCTTGCAAACCGTCAGGTGCAAATCCTCACCGACAGTGACCGCGACGAATCACCCAGCTTCGCGCCGAACGGCCGCATGATCCTGCTCGCCACCGTGATCAACGAGCGCGGCGTGCTGTCGGCGGTGTCGGCCGACGGCCGCGTCAAGCAGCGCCTCAGCGCAACCGCCGGCGACGTGCGCGAGCCGGCCTGGGGACCATTCATTGAATGACAAGGAGGGATGACATGCGTGCAATTCTGATTTCGTTAGCCGCCGCGAGCCTGGCCCTGCTCGGCGCGTGCGCCACCGAACCCGAGAAGCCCGCGGCGGGCGCGCCGGTGGGGGAGGCGAAGCCCGGCGCCAAGCCGCAGGCGGTGGAATCGAAGCCGGTGGCGCGCGTCGACGCGACCGGCCGCGCCACCGGCTCGCCCTTCGCGGCGCTGAAGGACCCGAACAACATCCTGTCGAAGCGCTCGATCTACTTCGACTACGACAAGTTCGACGTCAAGGATGAGTTCCGCTCGCTGGTCGAGGCGCACGCCAAGTTCCTGCGCGAGAACCCGAGCGCGAAAATGCTGATTCAAGGAAACGCCGACGAGCGCGGCAGCCGCGAGTACAACGTCGGCCTCGGCCAGCGCCGCTCCGACACCGTGAAGAAGATGCTGACGCTCCTCGGCGCGCGCGAGGACCAGATCGAATCGGTGAGCCTGGGCGAAGAGAAGCCGGTGTGCACGCAGCATACCGAGGACTGCTACGGGAAGAATCGGCGCGACGACATGCTCTATAGCGGCGAGTATTGATGCTACGGCGCCTCGCGCTCCTCGTCGGCTGCGCCGTGGCGCTCAACGCCGCGGCGCAGGGTTTGTTCGACGACAACGAGGCGCGCCGGCGCATCGAGTTGCTGCGGCAGGAGGTCACCGAGAATCAGCGCCAGGTCGCGGAGCAGCTGAAAAAGCTCGACGCGGCGCTCGCCGGCGCCTCCAACCGCGACGCGCTGATCCAGCTCGCCACGCAGGTCGAGAACCTCAATAACGAGCTCGCGCGCATGCGCGGCCAGCTCGAGGTGCTGGGCAACCAGGCGGAAACCGCCGATCGGCGCCAGAAGGACCTGTACCTCGACATCGACACTCGGCTGCGCAAGCTCGAGCAGACGCGCGAGCAGGCGTCCGCGCCCGACAAGCCCGCGGCGCAGCCCGAGGCCGAGGCCTCGCAGGGCGAAATGCGCGCCTACCAGGCGGCGCTCGACCAGTTCAAGCTCGGCAACTACGCGCTGGCCGTATCCACGATGCAGGGGTTCCTGGTGACCTACCCCAACAGCAAGCTCGCGCCGAATGCGCAGTACTGGGTCGGCATGGCGCACTCCGGCCAGCGCGACTACAAGGCGGCGATCGCCGCGCAGAGAAAGCTGCTCGCATCCTGGCCCGACAGCGAGAAGGCGCCCGACGCATTGCTCAGCATCGCGAGCTCGCAGGAAACCATGGGCGACCGCAAAAGCGCGCAGAAGACCCTCGAAGACGTCATCGCGAAATACCCGAAGAGCAGCGCCGCGGCGAGCGCCAAGCAGCGTCTCAACGCGGTGAGACGCCAGGCTCCCTCCTAGGGGGCGTCGCCATCGAATCGAATCCGGCACAACTGGTCCCGTACGTGACCGGCGGGGCCTTCATCCTCGCTTTCATTTTCGGCGCGGTGGGCAACAAGACCCACTTCTGCACCATGGGCGCGGTATCGGACTGGGTGAACATGGGCGACCTCTCGCGCATGCGCATGTGGCTGCTGGCGATCGCCGTCGCCATCCTCGGCGCCTCTGCCCTGCAGCTCGCCGGCGTGATCGATCTCTCCAAGTCGATCTACCCCGGCCCCAACTTCACCTGGCTCTCCTACATCGTCGGCGGCTTTCTGTTCGGCGTCGGCATGACCTTGGGCTCGGGCTGCGGCTCGAAGACGCTGATCCGCGTCGGCGCGGGCAACTTGAAGTCACTCATCGTTTACGTCTTCCTCGGCATCGCCGCGTACATGACCCTGCGCGGCGTGCTGGGCGCGTTCCGCGTCGGCGTGTTGGAAAAAGCCGTCATTACGCTGCCCGCGGGGCAGGACCTGCCTTCGCTGACCGGCGTAAACCGCGCCGTCATCGCCGCGCTCGTCGCCGGCGCGCTGCTCGCCTTCGTTTACTCGAGCAAGCAGTTCCGCTCGAGCTTCGACTACACGCTGGGAGGCGTCGTCACCGGCCTCGTGGTCGTGGGCGGCTGGTTCGTCAGCGGCTATCTCGGCCACGTCGCCGAGGATCCGCAGACGCTGCAGGAGGCGTTCGTCGCCACCAACAGCGGACGCATGGAGTCGTTCTCCTTCGTCTCGCCGATGGCCTATACGCTCGACTATCTGATGCTGTGGACCGACAAGTCGAAGA
>DASXRW010000577.1:0-6148 GCA_036506355.1 Burkholderiales bacterium | reverse complement strand
AACTCCTCGCGTTCGATCTGGTTCGCCCCGAGCAGGCGCATCATCAGGCCCGGGGTGCCGCTGCCGCGTGCGCCGATGTTGACGCGCTTGCCGCGCAGCTGGGTCAGCATCGTGAATTCCTTGAAGCTGTCGGCGCGGTAGAAGATCCACACCGGCTCGAAGAAGAGGCTGCCGAGCGAGACGACCGGCTCCTGCTCTTCCTCGGCCCGCGTGCGGATGGTCTCGCTCGCGCCGCCCTGCACGAAGGCGAGGTCGAGCTTCTGCTTGCCGTCGCGCAGGAGCACGAGGTTCTCGCGCGAGCCGACCGTCTGGCGCAGCTCGACGCCGATGCCGTAGCGCTTGAGCTCCTCGACGTAGCGCTTGCCGAACTCGGCATAGGCGCCGTTCTCCGGACCGGTGCCGAGGACCACGTGCTTGGGCGGCATCGGATCGAGCAGGAAGTACGCCAGGATCAAGAGCCCGATGCCGATGACGAAGAACGGCCCCCACGCGATCAGGAGATCGCGCACCGAGATCAGCGTTTCGCGGACGATGCGCGGCACTAGGCCGTGACTTTTTGGCTGATCGGCGGCGTGGGCAGGCGTGCCTCGCCGGGCTCGAGGACGAACGTGAAGCTGAGCTCATAGCCGTCGGCGACGCGGATGAAGTTGCCGATGAGAGCGCGCGTCACGCCGAACTGCGAATCGGTCTCGAGATGCGGGTCCTCGGGATCGTAGACCTGCGAGGCGATGGTCTTGTAGCCGGGCTTGTGGATCAGGAAGTGCAGGTGCGCCGGGCGCATGTTGTGGCGCTTCTGCGCCGCCAACAGCACACCGGTGGGGCCGTCGATGGGCACCGGGTAGCCCGCGGGCTTGACGCTGCGGAAGCTGAACGAGCCGTCGGCCTGCGTGGTGAAGATGCCGCGCAGGTTCATCTCGGCCTGCGAGGGGTCCTGGTTCTCGTAGAGGCCGGCGGGCGAGGACTGCCAGACGTGCACGTCGGCGCCGGCGATGGGCGCGCCCGCCATGTCCGTCACGCGTCCGCGGAAGCGGAGAGCGGCGCCGGGAGTTGGTGAGCGCACGATGGATTCGCCATCGGCGCAGCGCGGGCTGCCGGCGCGGTAGAACGGGCCGAGGTTGTTGGCCTGCGTCGGGCGCGTGCCGTGCGCGCCGTTGTTCATCAGGCAGATCAGGTTCGAGACGCCGAGGCTGCCGGCGAGCAACATCGCCTCGTTGTGGCTCGGCGTGGTCTGTTTTCCGATCGCATTGATGGTGCCGATGGCGTACTGGAACTCGCGCTCGGTGAGCTTCGCCTCGCGCACAAACGCGTGGAGGTGCCTCACGAGGAGCGAAAGCAGCTCGCGCGTGCGCGCGTTAGGCGTGCGATGCATCTCCTGCAGCACCGCCGCGGTGACGTCGTCCTGCGTCTCGATGATCATCGACTTCCTCCGCCCCGAATTCCTCAGGGGGAGGAAAGTCTACTTCAGCTTCTGTGGCGAGCGCCGCCGCGGTTGCCGCCGTTGCCGGCGCCCTGCGACTGGAGGCTGCGCACGGGGCGCTCGGTCGCGCGCCATTGCGGCGCGGGCATGCTTCGCGCTATCGGCGCGCTCTGTGCGACCGGCGCGCGATGCCATGGTGCGGCGATCTGCGCCGGCGGCGCCGCGCGCATGGGTTGCTGGACGGCCGGTGCGCCCTGCACGTTCGGCGCGCGATGCCACCACGTCCGGGATTGCCTGGACGGCGCGGTGCGCACCGGTTGACTGACCGGTTGCGTGACGGCGGGCGCGCTCTGGATGATCGGCATGCGCCGCGATTCGGGCTGCACCAGGCGCACCGGGTGCCGCACGATGCGCACCGGCTGGATCACCCGCGTCACGAAGATCGGACGCGCGACCCACGGCCGCCAAAAGACCGGGCGGTAAGCGGGCCACCACCAGGTGCCGTAGACGACGTAGGGGTTGTAATACGGCGCATAGACCACGTTCGGATAGACGGGCTGCACGATGATGGTCTGGGCCTGCTGATAGACGTACTGCTGCTCATTGCTGCGCAGATAGCCGCTCGCCTGCGCGCGCGCACGGAGCTGCTGGATGGTCGCGTTCACGTAAGCCGACGATCCGCTGTAGGCCTCGCCGAGATCGGCCAGCCATTGCGGGCTTTCCGCCATGCGGCTCAGGACATCCGGATAGGCGACCAGCGCCTTCACGCTCGGATGCCAGGAGGTCGACTCCACGGTGGCCAGGGCGGCATCGCCCTGCAGCTGGGGATTGGCGCGCGACCAGGCGGCAGCCGCGGCCACATCGTCCGGATAGACCGAGGCATTAAGAACGTGGGTGAGCAGCGGATCGGGATACAGCGCGATCGGCGCAAGGAGCGTATCGAGCTCCGCCTGGTTGAAGATGCGCTGGGCGTGCGCGTTCAGCGGCCCCAGGGCCGCAGCTACTACCATGGTCAGGCCAAGCAGGATGCGGATAGCCGTTCTCACGCTGCCAATCTAGACCTGCGCGGGCGCGGCTACTGCATCAATGTGTAACCAGATGTGCGGGCATGAATACTGCAGCCCCGGGCGGCATGAGATCGTTCGCGGCCCTTGCGCTGGCCCTGGTCGCCGCCAGCGCCTATGCCGACAAGACCACCGACGCGTACTTCCGCTCGCTCGATCTCAACGGCGACGGCTTCGTGTCGCTTTCCGAGGCGGCGGGAGACGAGGTGGTGGTTAGCCGGTTCGATCGGGCGGACAAGAACCGGGACGGCAAGCTGTCGCCGAAGGAGTTCGCGAATCTCAAGAACGTCAAGGTGCGCGTCGCCAAGCGCAAGGGCAAGGAAGCCGAGCCCTCCGCCGCGGTGGGCGGAACGGCGCCCAAATCAGGGCTCAAGCCCGGCCGGAAGAACTGGGCTGACGGCGGTTAGCGGCGGTTTTCTCTCCAGCCGGCTGCGCACCTCGTCCAGCACCCGGTCCGCGGTGCGCGGCATGTTCTGCTTGAGCCAGATGAGCGCCGCCTGCCCGAGCGGCATCTCGGTGTGCGGCCGGTGGCTCGCGGCGAGCTTGAGCAGCATCTGCGCGAGCGGCTGGTCGAGCACCTCCTCGCTCGCCTCGCTCACCGCGTCGTTGAAGCGCGCGTAGTCGCGCGTCGGGATGAGATGCGTGTGGCACCGGCACACGGTGTCGAGCGCGGCTCCGTAGGAGGCCGCGTCCAGCGGATCGATGCCGTAGGCGCAGAGCAGCGAGAAGGTCTGCAGCTTGCCAAGCTCGTTCCAGAATTCCTCGAGGCGGATCGCCGCCTTTTGCTCGCCGCGCTGCCAGAGAAGGTCGACCATCTCGCCGTAGGTGCGCACCGCCGGATATTGCAGGCGCAGCGCGGCGATCGCGCCGCCCACCGCCTGATGAAAGGCGGTCCATTCCGGCATGCCGTCGGTGGTGACGGCTGCGAGCAGCGCGTCGGCGTCGAGCATGCGCAGCGCCGGCGACGGATAAAGCCCTGCGCGCTCGAGCGCCCGCGCGAAGCGCGCGCGATGCTCCGGCCGCGCGATGACGATGGCGGCTTCGCCGAGCCTGAGACCCGTGCCGACGTATTGCGCGACGGTTTCGACCAAGAACTCCGGGTCGCCGTAGAGCTGCACCATGTGATCCTGACGGCCCGGATGGCGCAGGAGCTCGGGCCAGTCGAGGGTGGTGTCCATGGTCAATCCAACAACCTGTGCACGCGCTGCCAGCAGCCGCCGTTCTTCACGAGGGCGCCATGGTGCGCGCGGATCAGGCCGTCGATCTCGCTCCGCGCGACGCCCTGCGCGCGGTAGGTGGAAAGCGCCTTCATGCGCAGGCCTGCCGTTTCGCCGTTGAGGCCGAGCGCTTCGCCGCAGATGCGCAGGCCGCTGTAGCCCTGCGCGAGGGCGCGCTCTTCCTCGCGGCTCCAGGTATCGAGATCGGGCGTCCACTCATCGGTGTCGATCACTTCTAGCTGCTCGGGCGAGCCTTGCCTATCGGCGAGCGAGGCGATCGACTGTCGCGCTTTCGCCGACGCGCTCGCCGCGCGGACGAGCCACAGGCAGCGCTCGCCGCGCGCGAGTCCCTGCCCGAAGTAGGGCGCGAGCAGGCCGAGGAGCTCGTCTTCGCTGCGGTAGAAGTGGCACAGCCGCTCGCCCCACTCGACGCGCAGGCCCGCGAGCTCGCTCGCCGGCACCTCGATGAGACCCTTGCCGACGAGATGCACCAGCACCTCGGCGACCATGTCGGCGTCGAAATCGTCGTAAGGCTTGCCGTTCAGCTTGACCGGCAGCATCTCGACCAGCTCGGCCATGCGATGGCGGCTGCGCTCGATGCCGAGCGCAACAAGCTCGCGGCGCAGCGCTTCGCGGGGGAAGGCTTCCAGGTCCAGATGTGCTTTCTTGCGCGGGAGGACGATGCGGATGTTAGGAAGCGCGGCGCCCGGCGTAAATCGGGAATTTCCTCACAGCGGCGTCAGCGTCTTTCGACAGCGCGTACGGATCCCAGCGCAGGTTCTGCGTGGCGACGATCGCCTTCACCGGCAGGTGGTCGGAAGCCGCCGCCGCGAGCGTCGAGCGGTGCGCTTTGAGCGCGAGCAGCGCCGGGCGGGGCCGCACCCAGACGCGGTCGAGCGCAAAGAGCGGCCAGCGCGACGGGAACGAGCGCTCGACCACCGAGCGGCCGAAGATCCCGTTCATCCAGCGCAGCGGCCGGCTGAGCGGCAGCCACTCGTTGATGTCGCCGAGCACGACCACCCGCTCATGGGCGGGCGTGTGGCGCAGGACGTCCAGTAATTTGCGCACCTGCCAGCGGCGCTCGCCGGCGAACAGGCCCAGATGCGTGACGATCACGCGCAGCTTCTGGCCGCAGACGTCGAGGTCGACGTCGAGCGCGTTGCGCGGCTCGCGCCGGCCGTAGCCGAGCTCGAGGCGCCGCACATCCAGGATTTTTCTGCGGGTAAGCAAAGCGTTGCCGTAGGGGCCGTCGTGGCGCAGGAGCGTCAACCCCGGCACCGCCTGCATGTCGACGCGCCCGGCGATGTAGTCGAGGCGGTAGTCGACCTCCTGCAGTCCGATCGTGTCGCAGTCGAGCTCGGCGATGACCCGCGCGATGCGCGCGGCGTCCTTGCCCCCGTCGGTGCCGACGCAGCCGTGCACGTTGTAGGAGGCGATGCGCAGGCAGCTCTCGGGCAGCTGGTCCGAGAGCGCCTGCCAGTTAGCCAGGCTGGCGGAGTGCCTGCTCATTCGCGGCGCGCTCAATGGCGTGAATGCGGCGGCTCATGCTTGTGAACCAGCGCTTCACCGCCACGATGCCGCCCGCGAGCAGCCCCACCGCGATGCCGACCAGCCACCAGTTGACCTCGCCCGTGCCGGTGAGCGCGGTCTCGATCGCATCGCCGAAGATGGTGGTCGCGAGCGTCCCGGGCAGCAGGCCGATGGCGGTGCCGAGCGCCACGTGCCACAGGCGCATGTGGATCGCGCCGGCCACGATGCTCTCCACCACGAAGGGCGCGAGCGGCACCAGGCGCAGCAGCGTCATCGCCAAGAGCCCGTACTTCTTCAGCACCTCGATCATGCGGTCGAGCCTGGGCCCGGCGAGCCGCCTTACCGTGTCGCGCCGCATGCGCCGGCCGATGTAGTAGGTGACGATCGAGGACGCGACGATGCCCGTGAGCGCATAGCCGAAGCCGAGCCAGGGGCCGAAGGCGATGACCGCGGCGAGCGTGATCAGCGGCCGCGGGAACATCACCATGCAGGCGGGCGTGTAGGAGGCCATCACCACGAGCGGCGCCCACCAGCGGGCGCCGAAGTCCTTGGCCCAGCCGATCACTACGTCGGCGCTCACGGTATGGGCGAGCGGGCTCCAGCGCCACAGGGCCGTTAGACCAAGTACTAGTAAAGCGATCAGCGCGAGCTTTACCCAGGCGGGCTTCTCGGCCTCGGGCTCGCCCTCGTGGTGGCGGTCGAGCAGGAGCTCATCCAGCGCGATCGGCTCGTCGGGGTCGGCGACCGCGGCGACGTTGACCACCGCGTCGGACCATGCCGGCAGCCCGTCGAGCTCGCGCATCGAGCGTCCGTCGTGCGCGAGCACCTTGATCGCGCCGGCGAGGCTGCCGGTGCGCTCGATCTCGACGCGCACCTTCTCGAGCGGCACGCCGAGGTGCTCGGCGAGCATCCGGTCGCGG